>CALZKX010000362.1 GCA_945788155.1 uncultured Flavobacteriaceae bacterium | reverse complement strand
AGGTGCTGCATTATTTAAATATTTCTCAAGAAAGTCCATCGACTTTTTGTTGAGTATCTTCTTTTTTGCCATTCTAAAATATTTTGCTCTAAATTAATAATATTAATAAGAATTTAAGGTTTAAAAGTATGTAAAATATTAACTTTACACTATTAAGTTTTATTCAATCGCACCATTTTGAATTTAACCCAATTATGAAAAAGAGCCTTAACATATTACTATTGCTGCCTATACTTTGTTTTGGACAGGTTCAAGAGACTGTAATTGATACCTCACAAACAACATATTTGATTATTAAAGGCGATTCTATTCCAAGGTTGTCAATAGATTTAGACGAAGTCATGCTATTGCACAAGCTGGAGTTTAACAGTAAAGAAGACAGGCGACGTTACCTAATTTTAAGGCGCAAAACAATAAAAGTATACCACTATGCACAATTGGCAGCAGTGAGGTTAGATACACTTAATGCACGATTAAATAGAATGGAAAAGAAACGCGATAGAAAAAGGTATGCAAAAAAGATTCAAAAATATATGGATGGCGAGTTTTCAGCTGAACTTAAAAAACTAACTCGAACCGAAGGACAAATACTTATTAAGTTAATACACAGGCAAACAGGACGTACAACGTTTGAGCTAATTAAAGAACTACGAAATGGTTGGCGCGCCTTTTGGTTTAATAACACAGCGAGTTTATTTGATTTATCATTAAAAAAAGAGTTTAATCCAATGAATGTGAAAGAGGATTATTTAATTGAAGATATTTTGCAACGCAATTTCCAGAGTGGACGCTTAGAGCGTCAAAAAGATGCGTTAGGACTGGACTTTTTCGAACTTTCTCACAAGTGGCTAAATACTCCCAAAACTGTTAACACCAACAAAGCAATTGAGCGAACAGACTAGGTTAGAGGAGCGGCTCAATACATGGTCGCATGCTATAGGCGCTTTATTGAGTATTGCAGGATTGATTGTATTAATTTTGCAACAAGACAATGCGCCTTGGAGCTTGTTTAGTGTGTTAACTTATGGTATTTCAATGATTATCCTTTTTAGCGCCTCTACATTATATCATGCAGTTAAAACTGAAAAGCGTAAGCATTATTTTAGAATCATAGACCACATAAGTATTTACTTATTAATTGCAGGTACTTACACACCTGTATTGTTATTAATGCTCGCAGATAGTAAAGGTTGGCCGCTGTTTTATACGGTTTGGGCAATTGCCTTTTTTGGCGTGTTTTTAAAGCTCTTTTTTACAGGACGATTTGAAGTGTTTTCGACGCTTTTATATTTGGTAATGGGTTGGCTTATTGTGTTTGATTTTAGTGCATTGGCTGAAAGAATGCAAACCAACGGATTGTTGTTTTTATTTGCAGGTGGTTTGTTTTACACCGTTGGCATCGTATTTTATGCTATTAACAAAATACCTTATAATCACGTGATATGGCACGTATTTGTGCTGGCAGGTGCCATTAGCCATTATTTTATGATTTTGTGGTTTGTGGTTTAAGTGAAAATGAAGGGTTGAATTTTGAGGTTCGTTTAACATGTTTGTATAAGGCTTGTTGCGTGTTTTAAGCACCTAATTTAGCAAATACAAACCGGATAGAAAATCCGCAAGTCCCAATAGCTATCGGGATCAAGAAGTAAGCGAGAATAAGCAATTACTTATAGCCATTGTTGGCAACAGTACTTTTTTAGTCATAATGAAATCTGCATTTCGCAATTAATATTTCTCCTTCTTTGTATTGGTAAATCAATCTATGTTCACTATCAATCCTCCTAGACCAAAATCCAGCATATTTATGTTTTAAAGGCTCTGGTTTTCCAATTCCATCAAAAGGATTTCGAGCAATATCTTTCAGAAGTTCATTTATTTTCTTCAGTTTTTTCTTGTCCGTTTTTTGCCAATACAAATAATCTTCCCAAGACTCGTCAACGAATACATATTTCATTTAATTTTCGATTAAGTCTTTGTTGATAGTTTTTCCGTTCTTTAGTTTATCAATTGCCGAATCTAATCTTAATTCATTCTTTCGAGAGGATAATTCGTGATTTGTAGCCATTAATGAGTTATATTCTTGTAGAGACATAACTACAATTCCAGAATCTTTTCCACGATTAATAATTAAAGTCTCAAAGTTTTTTACAACTCTGTCTAAGTAAGTTTTGATGTCTTTCCTAAAGTCAGAAACAGTTGTTATTTGCATAATATTGTATTTAATAAAGTACAAATATATGTACAAAATATGATTTACGCAATTTTTTTAGTATTATTTCCAATTTATGCCTATAAACTCGTTTTAATGTTTTTATACACGACGTTAAACGAATGTAGCTGTTTTTTCTTACAAATTCAAGTGTCAGTCACTATTACTAATAGCAATTGTTGTATGCGTTTTATTTCTTTCTCACAATAATGTTCAAGTCTGCACCTTCGATAGGTTCATAAGCACGTAATATTGCATAAAATGGTTTCCCAGTTGGAATACCATTGATTCCTTCTCCTGACGGACTTAGAGTTATTGTATATGTTCCATCATCATTTTGTGTAGATGTATAGCTTGTTCTGTCATAAATCTTTTTGTCATTAGGAATTAGAAGTCTGTTATCGACTCCGTATACTGTAATTGACGTATACCCACCTTCACGAACAATATTTGCTGGAACAGATAATTCATATGAGATATTTCCTTTAAGAGGCAGTCCATCCTCATCAGTAGCTATAACGCTATATTTTGCTGCATTTGAAGGTACTCCATGTGGTGCTCTTTTAACAACTGTTGCCAAAGAAATTGGATCTACTTGTCCCGTTTTTTTTGGGTAAACAAGTTTTACGTACGGATTTGAAGCATCGATTAGAGCATTGCCCCATTTTATTGTACTTTTTGAAAAGGTTTTTGCTTCATAATTAATCTTTCCGTTTCCTCCTTCCATTTTTATTGAAGTTCTCAACTGTTTTACTTCATCTAGATTATTGGCTGCTGCCATTCGTGTAATGATTAATCCTTGGTCTGTCTCTATTTCAACGACAGTAAATTCTCCTTTCGGTATTTTCTGATCTGGTCGAATTAAAAGAATGGGTTTAGTTGGATTAACAATAACAGCTGGTACGAAGTGATTCATATCATAGACTGCAACCGAGAAGTATTTATCATATTTAGGAACTTGAATAATTGCAGGGGTATCTGGTATGCTAAACCAATTAGAACCATAATCTATACTTGCTTGTACATTACGAGCTTTTGTGTCAGAGTCTAGTAATCCTGAAAAATTAAAGGTACCTATCTTATTGTTTTCCAACCATGAATTCATCTTTTTGAACTGTTGCTGGATAGGGTATTCTTCGATGTAATTAAGAACGTTGTCTTGCGCCAAAACAGAATTGGTGCTTAATGCAATTGAAACGATGGTGAAGTAGTGTTTTATTTTAAATTTCATATTAACACATGTAATGTTTGCCTAAGTTTACGTGTATAAAATCGTTTTAATGTTTTAAATACGACGTTAAACGAAGGTAGCTGTTTTTTCTTACAAAGTCAAATATCAATTAGCTTTAAAAACCATATCCAATCGCTGTACTTTGGATGATGATTCTGGTTTAGTATAAAGAGAATGGTAATTGTTCAATTTTCAGTTTGTATTCTCTGCCACTTAAAAACGGTAAGATGATAGATAAGAAGTTGGATGAAATAATTTTTAAAATACTAACCATTAATCACTTCTTTGTATTCCTCAAAAAACGCTTCAAACAAAGCCATTTTTTCATTAAAGAACGCCATGGTGTCTCGCCAAGTGTTTTTATTGTGTATAGATACTTTTTGGTTTAAAGGCACATAAATACGTGATATTTCTTTGCCGTTATCTAAGTAAAACTCTTCCTCGTAAATGGCATCAGGTAAGTAGTTATCTAATAAAATATTTTCTAAGGCTGTTAGTTTTTCCCAGCAGTTAATACGGTTTTCTAGATTGTCTTCTAAATCTAGAGTTATGAATGCTTTTTTAGTATCGAAGTAAAATTTAAACGAAAGCCCTTTTATCTTGGTATTATAAAGTATCCATTTTCTTGGAAACGATTTGCCAAAACTGATCCAAAATTCTTGCCGTATTAGTCGTGAATTTTCTTTGCTGAACATAATTGCCCATCCTTATTCCTTCCCAAATGGAAGGAGATGCTCATGCCCAAATATACTAAATCAGTTTTGAATGTATTACTTTTTCTTCCTTAAGGGAAGATGTCGTAAAGCGACAGATGGCATTAAATAAAAAATGCAATTGCCACAGCTACAATAATTGCCAAAATCTTGTTTAAATTAAATTTATGACCTTCGCTGCTTTCAAATAAAATGGTTGTGGAAATATGTAGAAAGATACCAACAACAATAGCGTTTATATGAGGTAATAATCCAGGGACTAACTCCATATTGTTAGAAACAATAGTTCCAAGAGGCGTCATTATGGCAAACAAAGTTAAAAACAGGATGATTTGATATGTTTTATAGTTTGATTGAAATAAGTATGACGTTATAAGTATAGCAATAGGTATTTTATGAACAAGTACTCCATACACCATATCGTTATGCTGATGTATTGGAAAGCCTTCTAAAAAAGCATGTAAACATAAACTGCCAAATAGTAACCATGGAAAGGTATGACTGTTTTTATGAATATGGATATGACCATGTTCGGCACCTTTAGAAAAGAACTCCAAAAATATTTGCAACAACACACCAGCCATAATGAACAAACCTGCACGTTTAGCATTTAAATGTTCAAATACTTCTGGAAGCAAATCAAAAAAAGTAAGTGACATTAAAAACGCACCACTAAAAGCCAACAAAATTTTGATGTTCTTTATAGGTTTGTTTTTTGCAAATTTTACAATTACAAATCCTAAGATTACTGCATATATTGGGAAGAGGTATTTATTCATATTACATAAAAATCATGATCAAACGTTCGGAACTATGTTTACAATATTTATTGAGTTTGTAATCGCCAAATACGTCTAGCAATTGTATGTTAGCTTTTGCAAACATTTTTTTAAAATCCTCAAGTGTTAATGCTTTAACAAGCTCTTGATAATTATAAGATTTACCGTTTGCTTCAAACGAAATATCTTTTACAATAAAGCCATTCTCTATATAGCGTTTTAAATGAAAAGCGATGCTATCTATTGTTTTTGTGTTTGCTTCCACAAGGTTATTCACCACAAAATCAGCATTTAAAAAGTCGATTACCCCAACTCCATGGTTGTTTAAATTTGTTTTAAGAGCCTTAATGGTGTTTAAATCATCTTCATCATTTTTAAAAAACCCAAAGCTAGTAAACAAGTTGAATACAGCATTAAATTGCTTAGGATAAGCTTTGCGCATATCATGCACCTGAAAATGTAAGGTGTCGTTTTCAAACTGTTTGGCAAATGCAATGCTTTTTTCTGAAAGGTCTATACCAGTAACATCGTATCCAATAGAGTTTAAATACACTGCATGACGCCCTTTGCCACATGCCACATCCAAAATGGAACTGTTTTCAGGAATGTTTAGGTAGCTTGTAAGGTTGTCCATAAAGGTTCGCGCTTCTTTGTCGTCTCTATGCTTATACAAAATATGATAAAACGGTGTGTCAAACCATGAAGAATACCAATCTTTCGTGTCTTTTGTCATACATTAATATGTGTCGCAACAAAAATAAAGTATTTTTGCAATCTATTTGCTCGCCAAGCGAGATTTGAGTATTAATTTTTTT
>CALZKX010000361.1 GCA_945788155.1 uncultured Flavobacteriaceae bacterium | reverse complement strand
TTGGAGAACCTGGTACACAGTTAACACTTCGTACCTTCCACGTTGGTGGTATTGCTGGTAACATTTCAGAAGAGAACAAGTTATTTGTTAAGTTTGATGGTAAAGCCGAAATCGAAGACCTTAAAACTGTTAAAGGTGAAGATAGTGATGGAAATGTGGTAGATATTGTAATTTCAAGAACCTCAGAAATTAAACTTATCGATGAGAAAACAGGAATAACGCTAAGTACCAATAATATTCCTTATGGATCTTCCATTTATGTTAAAAACGGCCAGAAGTTAAAGGCTAACGACGTAGTATGTCAATGGGATCCTTATAATGGTGTAATTATTTCAGAATTTGCTGGTAAAGTAAAATATGAAAATATCGAACAAGGTATTACTTATCAAGTAGAAATTGATGAACAAACTGGATTTCAGGAAAAAGTAATTTCTGAGTCAAGAAATAAGAAATTAATTCCTACTTTACATATAGAAGATGCTAAAGGCGAAGTAATTCGTTCATACAACTTACCAGTTGGGGCACACTTAATGATTGATGATAACGATAAGATCAAGGTTGGTAAAATCTTAGTAAAAATACCTCGTAAATCTGCAAAAGCAGGGGATATTACAGGTGGTTTACCTCGTGTTACAGAGCTGTTTGAAGCACGTAACCCATCAAACCCAGCAGTAGTTAGTGCTATTGATGGTGTGGTTTCTTTTGGTAAAATTAAGAGAGGTAACCGTGAGATTATAGTTGAATCTAAATTAGGAGATATTAAGAAATACTTAGTGAAATTATCTAATCAAATTCTTGTTCAAGAAAATGATTTCGTTAAAGCTGGTATGCCTTTATCCGATGGATCGATTACACCTAACGATATTTTAAATATTAAAGGGCCATCTGCAGTACAACAATACTTAGTTAATGAAGTACAAGAAGTATATCGTTTACAAGGTGTAAAAATTAATGATAAACACTTTGAAGTTGTTGTAAGGCAAATGATGCGTAAAGTTAGAATTCAAGATTCTGGAGATACTATTTTCCTAGAAGATCAATTAGTCCATAAATCTGATTTTATTGAAGAAAATGACGATATTTTTGGAAAGAAAATAGTTGAAGAAGCTGGAGATTCAGAGAATTTTAAAGCTGGTCAAATGGTAACTTCAAGAGAATTAAGAGATGAGAACTCATTGTTACGTCGTGAAGATAAGAACTTAGTTGTAGCTCGTGATGCAAATCCAGCAACTGCAACACCAATTCTTCAAGGTATTACAAGAGCATCGCTTCAAACTAAATCATTTATCTCGGCAGCATCCTTCCAAGAAACTACGAAGGTTTTAAACGAAGCAGCTGTTAATGGTAAAATAGACACACTTGAAGGGCTTAAAGAAAACGTAATTGTTGGACATAAGATCCCTGCAGGAACAGGACTTAGACACTACGAGAATATTATTGTTGGTTCTAAAGAAGAGTTTGACGAAATGATGCAAGCTAAGCAAGAATTGAATTATAATTAAAATTGCTATTCCTGCGTTGGCACTGAGCTTGTCGAAGCGAAGACAGTAACGAATCTATAAAAGAAAAAGCCTTCACTCAAAAATTTGTAAGAAGGCTTTTTTATTACAAAAATTAATTAATAAGGCTTCCATTATTATGGAAGCAAAAACAAGTTTTAAGATGGCAGACAATAAAAATAAGCCAAAACAAGGTCAAATAAATATAGAGCTGGATGAAAAAATTGCTGAAGGCATTTACTCAAATTTGGCAATAATCAATCATTCGGTTTCTGAGTTTGTACTGGATTTTGTAAGTATCATGCCTGGGACTCCAAAAAGCAAGGTAAAATCTAGAATTATTTTGACACCACAACACGCTAAGCGTTTGGCAAAAGCTTTAAATGAAAATGTGAAGCGATTTGAAAATGCACATGGCGAGATTAAAGATTACGAGCAGCCTCCAATGCCATTAAATTTTGGGCCAACTGGACAAGCTTAAAAGAGAAGCTCACTAAAAAGTAATTTTTAGTGTCATATTGAGCGCAGTCGAGAGGTTAATTTATGATGAAAAACACAAGGTCGCAACTTCAGCCTGTATTGAGCGACAGTCGAAAGGCTCGACCTGACAATAATGGGCTTTACAAAAATATAGTAAAGAAGTTATTTCGAACTCACGTTAACTTACCTTTCTTTTACCAGTATTTAACGCATACTGTAATGCTCCCGAAGGACATTTTTTTATCTGCTTAATGATTCTTTTAGTTTCAGTACCATCTAAATTTATCCATGGAATAACAGAAGTCCTAAAAACTTCTGACAATTCTTTGGCACATTTTTCTGCATGAATGCACTTGCAAGGTTTAAAGGTCACAGTAATATCCTCATTACTATAAATGTTGTCTTGAGTTTCCATAAGTAGTTCATGTTTGGGGTTATGAATCTATATTAAATGTAAAAACACTGGATGTCAAATTTTTAAAATATCGTTGAAATGTACAAAAAATACGATGAAAAACAAACATTTTAATATTTTTTAGATAAAATACATTTTAATTATAATGAGAATACAATTATAACTAATTGATATTTAGCTATATTCAGAAGTTAAATGGAACTTTATACTTGGATATTTTTGTTGCGTCATTTGTAAAGAAAACATAGAATCTGCCAAAAATACTAATTGGTTTTGTTTGTCCTTGGCTAAAAAACGTTGTTTTACCCTCAAAAATTCTTTAAATTCTTCATTGTTTTTGTCCGCTGGCTCCACCCAACAAGCCTTATGGACATTTAGGTTTTCATAAGTACATTTGGCACCATATTCATGTTCTAACCTGTATTGAATCACTTCATACTGTAACGCTCCAACAGTTCCAATGACTTTTCTTCCGTTCAAATCTAATGTAAATAATTGTGCAACACCTTCGTCCATTAACTGGTCAATACCTTTGTAGAGCTGTTTAGACTTCATGGGATCCGCATTATTAATATATCTAAAATGCTCAGGTGAAAAACTTGGAACTCCTTTATAATTAAGGATTTCGCCTTCCGTAAGTGTGTCTCCAATTTTAAAGGTTCCAGTGTCCTGTAATCCAACTATATCACCTGGATATGAGATATCAACTATCTCTTTTTTTTCTGCAAAAAAAGCATTCGGACTAGAAAACTTCACCTTTTTATTATGCCTAACATGAAGGTAAGGTTTGTTACGCTCAAAAGTTCCTGAAACAATTTTAACAAATGCCAAACGGTTTCTGTGATTTGGATCCATATTGGCATGAATCTTAAATACAAAGCCAGAAAATTTTTCTTCGTCTGGTTTTACCAAACGTTCTTCACTCTGTTTTGGTCTAGGTTTTGGAGCTATGTCAACAAAGCAATCCAGTAGCTCACGAACACCAAAATTATTTAATGCTGACCCGAAAAACACAGGTTGCAAATTACCATTGAGGTAATCAGTTTTATCAAATTTTGGATAAATACCTTCAACAAGTTCAATTTCCTCGCGTAAAAGATCTGCAGCAGCTTCTCCTATAAGTTTAGTAAGCTTTTTAGAAGCTAAATCTGAAATCTCGATAGTTTCTTCAATGTTTTTTCTACTATCTCCGCTAAACAGATTAACATTCTTTTCCCATAGATTGTAAATACCTTTAAAGTCGTAACCCATACCTATTGGAAAACTCATTGGAGTAACAGTTAAACCTAATTTTTGCTCAACTTCATCTAGTAAATCAAACGCATCTTTACCTTCACGATCTAGCTTATTGATAAACACAATCATAGGTATGTTTCGCATTCTGCAAACTTCAACAAGCTTTTCTGTTTGTTCCTCAACACCTTTTGCAACATCTATCACAACAATAACACTGTCAACTGCTGTAAGCGTTCTAAAGGTGTCTTCGGCAAAATCTTTATGTCCAGGCGTATCAAGGATATTGATTTTTATACCATTGTATTCAAAAGCTAAAACAGATGTTGCTACTGAGATTCCACGTTGGCGCTCTATCTCCATAAAGTCACTAGTAGCTCCTTTTTTAATTTTATTACTTTTTACAGCTCCAGCTTCTTGTATGGCGCCACCAAAAAGCAATAACTTCTCTGTTAACGTGGTTTTACCTGCATCAGGATGTGATATAATACCAAAGGTTCGTCTGCGTTCAATTTCTTTTAAAAAACTCATGTTCTTTTCTACAATAGGGCTGCAAAGATACTATTAAAAACGTCAATAAAATAATGAATTTATTAGGTTTTGGCTGCGTTTTTTTAAATAGACATCTATATATTTACAGAGCAAATTTTATCAATAATATGTTAAAAACATTAAGCGTATTTTCACTAAGTTTATTTATTAATATTTCTGTATTCTCACAAGACGAGAAAATTAATATTTTAGACCACAAATCTATTTTAAATAAAATAGAACATTTTACTCTTTTAAAACAATTCGATTCTATTACATACTATAGTTCTAAAATTGAGAGAACAACTTATATAAATCAATTATATCGTATAGCAAAAGGTGAAAAATTAGCCTACCAAGAGTATTATGATTTTATAAAAATAGTTAGCAGTAAAATTAATTTGGATTATTTGTTGGTTTCAAATTTTATAAATGATCAAATTAATGAGCCTAGTAATAAAGATGATATTAACTTAAATTATGTAAAAATTAAATGGCTACAAACAAGCAAACTTAGAGATGAGGTCACTATCGAGGCTGCTTCAAAAGAGCAAGATAAACTAGAAAAATATATTGCCAATTTTAATAAGAATGATATCGATGTACGAAAAGCTTTATTGTATGCAAGCACACATCAACTTGTTTTATATGCTATTGAAAAGGACTTAGAAAACGGAAAAAAACTGAGCTTAGAAAACTTAATTGAAGCTAAATCTTTGATTGATAAAGAATTAACAATTGCAGCACTTTACCATTTATGTGATTTTTTAATCTTGGAAGGAAAATTAGATGAATATATTAATACCTGTGAAGAAGGCTTAGCAATTGAAGCTATATTACAAGAAAAATCACCATACTATGTTGGTACTATAATTCATGCTCTTGATGCATATATCTATAAAGGAGGACATGATAAACGAATACAAGAGTTATTAAAATTAATAAATAATAACGAAAACACTAGGCCTTTAATTTACTCATTATATGCTAAATATTTAGGAAATTTAAATGTTGATGAAGAACCAGCAATAAGTATTTTTAAAGAGTTTGAGGTTACTAGCCTAATAGCGTTTAGTGAGAAAGTTGAAGCATTAGGAAGTCAAGTTTTAAACCCAAACGACTTGTATCATTTGCTTAATGAGATATCAGTAACTCTGCAAAAGCATAATTATTTAGAAGAAGCTTTAAACTATAAAACAAAAAGTGTAAATCTAACTAGAAAAATTTATTCTGACGATTTAGCAAACTCATTAGCAAGTGTAAAAATTCAACAAGCCATTAAAGAAAAAGACTTAGAAATTAAGCATCAAAATGAACGCAATAAATTATATTTTATAATAGTTTTATTAATTGCTACTTTATTTTTAATTACTGTTGTTGCTTTTTTAAGATCTCGTAAACAATCAAAGGTTTTAGAACATAAGAACAGCCAAGTTCAAAAAACCCTTAAGGAAAAAGAAATTTTAATAAAAGAGGTACATCATAGGGTTAAAAATAATTTTCAAATAGTGTCTAGTTTACTCGAGATGCAAAGCCAAGGTATTGAAGATAAAAAAGCCATAGAAATGGCAAATCAAGGTCTAAATAGAATAAAGTCTATGGCTTTAATTCATCAAAAATTATATCAAAATGAAGATGGATTGATTGATTTTAAGGAGTATATACAAATTCTGGTAAATGAGTTATCATCGGTCTATGTTTTTAACAAAAATATAGAAACTAATATAGAAATGGATAATCTCTTTTTTAACGTAGATACAGCAATACCTTTAGGTTTAATAGTCAATGAATTAGTAACAAATGCATTTAAACATGCTTTTGAAGTAAAAACAAAAGGCAAATTAAATATAAAAATTACCAAAGAGTTTAATGAAAGTTATAAGTTGACTGTTTCGGATAACGGAAATGGAGTTTTAAAAGAAATCAATATTAATGAAATTAAAAGCTTAGGGCTTCGTCTTGTAAGTAGATTAGCAAAACAACTTCATGGTAAATTAACATTTAAAAACACAAAAAATGAGGTTGTTGTAGAAGTTAGTTTTAAGGATTATCAAGCTAGAAAACGCATTTTATAAATTAAGCAAACCATATTTATGGATAAAGTAAAAGTATTAGTTGTAGAGGATGAAATTATTATTGCCGATAGTATTGCAAGTACAATCGAGGAGCTAGGTTATTTGCCATTAGAACCAGCAATTAACTATACTGAAGCCATGGAAACAATTACTAAAATGAAGCCAGATATAGCAATATTAGATATTCAGCTATCAGGAAGTAAATCTGGAATAGATCTGGCAGAAAAAATACAAGAAATGGGAAAGTTTCCTTTCATTTTTTTAACATCTAATGCAGATATTACCACGATAAATGAAGCAAAAAAAGTAATGCCTTCAGCATATTTAATTAAACCTTTTTCTAAAAAGGAATTGTTTACCTCAATTGAGGTTGCACTTTATAATTATTCTCAAAAAGTAGGTCAACTAAAAGATGACAGCTTAATTATTAAAGACGCAATGTTTATAAAAGATGATGGAGTATACCATAAAATCCGTTTTAAGGATATTACGTATATTAAAAGTGCTCATATTTATATAGAAATTGTTCTATGTAAAGGCAAAAAACACTTAATACGTAGTAGTTTAAACGAAATTATCAACAAACTTGATAATAAATTTGTAAGAGTACATCGTGGTTATATCATAAATGTTGATTATTTAGAGCAAATTGAGCCTTCTACTTTAAAAATTAATGAGGATATAATACCAATTGGTAAAAAATATCGACAGCAAATAATCAAAAAAGTAAACTTTGTTTAAATTTTTTTAACCTCTATAATTTTTTTCAAACTATTTAATTAGCCATTCAGAACTATATAGTGCTCATTCATAACAAAAACATAATAACACCAGTTTTTCTTCTTTCTTTATTGAAAGTTATTTTCTACAAAATTATTTTTTATTAACATTTAATCGTATATATTTGCCTTTCATCTATGAAAAATGCATTTTATAGATGATTTTAAACTCAATTGTTAATAATTTTTAAAACAAATATTACTAAAAATGAAAATATTTACTCAGCAACTAGCTAGAAATAAAGTGCGTAAGGTGTTTTGGTTTATGCTCCTTATCTTTAGTACTAGCTTAAATTATGCTCAAAATTATGAGCTAGTAACGGTTAATTCAGTGGCCTCTGGAAGTGGAACTGATAATACATTATTTAATGTATCCTCTCCTACAATCCCTTCGCTTACATACATAAGAGCTCAAAGAATTTTGGGTCCAGCAATTGGATATTTCGAGCAAAATGGAGATAATATTAGATATAGAATATCTTCTGCAACTCCAGGAATACCTAATAATTACAGTCGAATTAGATTCACATTTTTACAGGCAGATGGAATTACTCCAATACCAGTAAACGATTTTAGGTTTGTAATTAATGATATTGATGGTCCTAACAATGAAGCTTTAGCAACAGATTGTGGATCTAATGTGCGTTTTTCTGCTACTGCAATTCCAACAAACTTAATAATCGATAATATACCTCCAGATTTAAATGCTGTAGGAACAGTTAATGAAAGTAATGGTTCTACAAGTAGAGTTATGTACGAGTTTAATGATATAGCAGTCATTGAATTTGATAACTATGCAAATAATAATTATCTAAAGGATTTCGATATGAACGATAACGATTTTCCTATTGCTACACCATTATATGCAGTATGCTTAGGTGATGCTGATGGAGATGGTATCACAGATGATTTAGATCTTGATGATGATAATGATGGAATTTTAGACGTTGTAGAAGCTGGAGGAAATGACCCAAATGGCGATAATGATGGTGATGGACTACCAAATTTTCTTGATATCGTAGATAATACTGGAGACCATCCAGCTTATATAGCAAACGCTGATGGTACAACAACTGATTATACCGATTCTAATGGAGACGGTGTACCAGATGTTTACGAAGCTAGTGCAGATTCTGATTCTATTCCTAACCATTTAGACACAGATTCAGATAATGATGGTTGTCCAGATGCAGATGAAGTATATGGCTCTGGATCCGATTCAGATAACAATGGACAATATGGCTCAGGTATACCAGCTGTAGATGGCAACGGACTTGTAACTGCTGCTGGTATAACAGGCTCAACTTACAATACATTGCCTAACGATGCAGATTCAAATGGCACTGACGATTATCTTCAACCTAGTATAGCCTTAGTTAGTATTACAACACAACCTGCAGATAATTTGTTAGTAGCAGATGGTTCTACACAATTATTTACTGTTGTTGCAAATACATCAGGAATTGGAACTCCAGTTTCATATCAATGGCAGGAAGATTCAGGTTCTGGATTTACCAATATAACTAATGGAGGTATATATAGTGGCGCCACAACAACTACACTTACTTTAACAGGTGTTAGTGCAGCTATAGATGGAAATGCATATCAAGCCATTTTAACAACACCTTCTTATGGGTGTGACAGTGATTTTGCATCTACTTTAGCATTACTCACTATTAATATTGACTCTGATGGTGATGGCGTCCTTGATGGAGATGAAATTTCAGACGGAACAGATCCAATCAATGATTGTGATTTTGTATTGGCCAGTCAAAGCGTAGCAACCAGCACCTCATGGAACAATGCGGACTGTGATGGCGATGGCGTGAC
>CALZKX010000360.1 GCA_945788155.1 uncultured Flavobacteriaceae bacterium | reverse complement strand
TTAACGAGGATACTTTTGAAGAACGGTTTGCTATTAAACTAACGCGGTTAAATGTGTTTGTAATCATGTCGCTATCTGCTATTGTTCTAATAGCTTTAACTACAGTTTTAATTGCTTTTACACCTTTGCGAGAGTATATCCCTGGTTATTCATCAACAGCATTAAAGAAAGAAGCGACCAATCTTAATTTTAAAACAGATTCTTTACAACAGGTTATTAATGTCAACGAACAGTATTTAGAATCCATTAAGCGTGTTTTAAAAGGTGATGTAGCAACAATAGAATTTAACAAAGATTCTATTATCAAAGCTGCCGAACTTGACACAGAAGAATATAATTTAAACCCATCCAGAGAAGATTCTATACTAAGGGAAAAAGTAAACAAAGAAGATAAATACAACCTTTTTGAGTCGGCAACGTCAAAAGTGAGTTTTGTACTATTTCCACCTGTAACAGGAACTATTAGTGAAGGCTATAATGTTGAAGAAAGACATTTTGCAGTAGATATTGTTGTTGCCAAGGGCACACCAGTTAAGGCAGCAGACGATGGCACTGTTGTATTAGCAGAGTGGACTACCCAAACAGGTTATGTGGCGATAATAGACCATGGAAATGGGCTTATTTCGGCATATAAGCACAACGCCTCCTTAACCAAAGAACAAGGAGATTTAGTAAAAGCAGGCGAGGTAATTGCAATTTCTGGTGATGCAGGCGAGTTAACCACAGGACCACACTTGCACTTTGAACTTTGGACCAATGGTTACCCAATAGACCCAACTACTTTTATCGATTTTGAATAAATGGACATAGCAAAAATTACATCACTTAAAGCATTGTTAGCAAAGCCTTTTGCGAAACAAATTCAGAGAAAAGTAAATAAATGGGCAAACAACCCAATTAAAACCCAACAAGGGATTTTTGAAAAATTAATCTCATCTGCTGCCACAACCGCATTTGGAAAGGATCATGATTTTATTAGTATTAATTCGCATGAAGATTTTATAAAAAAAGTTCCAATAAGAGATTATGAGGCTCTAAAACCCTATGTAGATCGTGTTGTTCAAGGAGAAGAAAATGTGCTTTGGAAAGGAAAACCTATATATTTTGCAAAAACATCAGGGACAACTTCAGGTTCTAAATATATCCCAATTACAAAAGAGAGCATGCCATCACATGCCGAAGCCGCTAGAAACGCCATTTTAATGTATATTGCCGAAACAGGAAAAACAAGTTTTGTTAACGGTAAAATGATTTTTTTACAAGGAAGCCCAATTCTCGAAGAAAAAAATAGCATAAAACTAGGGCGACTTTCTGGGATTGTAGCGCACTATGTTCCCAAATACCTACAAAAAAACAGAATGCCAAGTTGGGAAACCAATTGTATTGAAGATTGGGAAACCAAAGTTGAAGCGATTGTAGATGAGACTTTAAATGAAGACATGACCATTATTAGTGGCATTCCGTCTTGGGTTCAAATGTATTTTGAACGCCTTGAGCAGAGAACCAATAAAAAAATAGGCGATATTTTTAAGAATTTTAACTTATTCATTTTTGGAGGCGTTAATTACGAACCTTACAGGGCAAAATTTGAAAACTTAATTGGAAGAAAAGTTGATAGCATAGAGCTATATCCTGCAAGCGAAGGCTTTTTTGCTTTTCAGGATAAGCAAAACGAAAAAGGCATGTTGTTGCAATTAAATTCGGGAATTTTTTATGAGTTTGTAAAAGCCGATGAGTTCTTTTCTAACAATCCTAAACGAATCACTTTAAAAGATGTAGAGTTGGGTGTAAATTATGTGATGATTATTTCCACGAACGCAGGTCTTTGGGCATATAACATTGGCGATACAGTAGAATTCACGTCTTTAAAACCTTTTAGGCTTATAGTATCTGGACGAATCAAGCATTATATCTCTGCTTTTGGAGAACATGTTATTAGCAAAGAAGTTGAACAAGCTATACAGGAAGCCACTATTAATGGAAATGTTATAGTATCTGAGTTTACCGTAGCACCACAAATAAACCCTGATAAAGGATTGCCTTATCATGAATGGTTTATAGAGTTTGAAAATAATATCGAAGGCTTAGAAGAATTGGCAAAAAAGATAGATATGTCTTTACAGAGTCAAAACTCGTATTATAAAGATTTAATTCAAGGAAAAGTGCTTCAGCCATTAAAAATAGCAACTGTAAAAAAACAAGGATTTAAGGACTATATGAAGTCTATTGGAAAATTGGGAGGTCAAAATAAAATCCCAAGGTTGTCCAACGATAGAAATATAGCAGACATTCTTTATAAGAACAATTTGGTTAAATAGTGTATCTTTGTAGGTTAAATAAACTATATGAGTAAAAAACACCAAGGAAGAACAAGGGCACAAGAAAGTTCAAGTGCCATAGAGCGAATGTATATTACAATGCGCCATTTATTTAATCGTGGCTTTTATAAACCTATGGGAGTTTCGGGAGAAACCCTTAGAGAAGCACTTTTGCTTTTAAGACCAGAGATTTATGGGTCGATTGCTGAAGAAAAAGCAGAATTAAATGGGTTATTGTATGTTGTCGATAGGCTTCCTAGAGGTATTGAAGAATGTAGGTTTATCAACCTTACCAGTGATGAAGGTTATGGTAATTCACATTTTGAAGCCATTATTCCACCCAAAAGACGACGTAATTGTTATCGTATTGATGAAGAACAAATGAATATCGAGATTACTCGCGGTCGTTCAGAAATCTATGACATCTTAACACATTTAACCTTTTTGTTTGTTGAATCACATAAAATTAGCAAGCGCGTAATAATTAACGAAAAAGGCGATACAATTCGCGATTGGGTGAAGCTGGAAAAAGCAGTTTTATCTACAAAAAAACTCACACAAAACGAGCGTGAAGTTGCCATTACACATACAGCAAACATTTTAGGCAGGACTTTTGAAGAGCTCACGCAGTCGTATTCTTTATTTGCAACAAAAAACCAACCAGAACGATTCCTTCAAATAGTATATTGGTTGGGGAAACTTGCCATAGAAGAGGTTATTAAGGGCACAAAACGAACCGTTACTTTTAGCCCAGTTTTAAGAGAGCGTTTGGGACACCATATTCATGGGGAAATTTGGGCAAATAACATTAAAGAAGCGCTTAAAAAAAACAACCTACTAGATCGCCCAATACACATTATTAGTGCCAATTTACACAGTGTTATGAACACGCTTCACGCCCCAAAAGCCTTAAAAACGGAGGCTTCAAAAAAAGACATTTTTCAGGTTTATGAAGCTTTAAGCCAGAATAATAGTGAGGCCCTAAGAAATAAAGTAAGACAGCAAGCATCTAAATACGGAATGACCTATATTAAGGATACTTCGGGAACCAATATTGATGTTCAAATTTTTGACACCGCAAAAATTAATTTAGATTTTTTGGATTTAAAAATTAATAAAGACAATTCAAACCCAGAAAAACCAGTTATATTCGTGATGGACTATGCGTTTGGTGAACAAGCATTTGAGACCATTGATGAATTTTTAAAACCTTACGAAAACGGAAGCACCAAAAAGCACATGAATATTGAGTCGATATCCATTATGGGTAAAGCAGGAATTTTAGAAGGTGGTAAAGGAGATATTATGATTCCTTCGGCACATATTTTTGAAGGCACTGCAGACAATTATCCATTTAGAAATGAGTTAAGTAAAGAAGATATTGAAGGGCAAGGTGTTGCTGTTTATGAAGGCGCAATGATAACGGTTTTAGGAACCTCGCTTCAAAATAAGGAAATATTGAAATTTTTTCACGATTCAACCTGGGACGTTATAGGCCTGGAAATGGAAGGTGCACATTACCAAAAAGCCATTCAATCGGCAGCAAAAATTAGAAAAAGCATAAATCCCAATGTTAAGGTGAGATATGCCTATTATGCAAGTGATAATCCTCTAGAAACAGGTAGCACCTTGGCCTCAGGAGGTTTGGGAACGAGTGGTGTAAGACCAACGTATTTAATAACACGAAAAATTTTAGAACAAATATTAAATTCATAGATTATGAGTACAAATCTACCAGAACAACAACCATCCGAAGAAATAGATTTAGGACAATTATTTAAGCTCATTGGCAGTGCCTTCGATAGGTTTTTTAGGTTTATTGGAAACATCCTAAATAAGATTTTTTTAACGTTTGTAT
>CALZKX010000359.1 GCA_945788155.1 uncultured Flavobacteriaceae bacterium | reverse complement strand
TTGGCTTATCAGCACTTTCAATATCAGTTAAAATATTTTGTACCGATTCTATATGTTCTTCAAAGTTTGGATGCGAAATATCTACAACATGCAACAATAAATCGGCTTCACGAACCTCGTCTAATGTGCTTTTAAAAGACTCTATTAATTGTGTTGGTAGTTTTCTTATAAATCCAACTGTGTCGCTCATTAAAAATGGTAAATTCTTAATCACCACTTTTCTAACAGTAGTATCCAAAGTTGCAAATAATTTATTTTCGGCAAACACTTGTGATTTACTAATCACATTCATGAGCGTAGATTTGCCAACATTGGTATAACCAACCAAAGCCACTCGAACCAGTTTACCTCTGTTGCCACGTTGTACTTCCATTTGCCTATCAATCTTCTTGATTTTAGCTTTAAGAAGGGCTATTTTATCACGTACAATACGTCTGTCGGTTTCTATTTCAGTTTCACCAGGACCACGCATGCCAATACCACCTTTTTGTCTTTCAAGGTGTGTCCACATGCCTTTTAAACGTGGTAATAAATATTCGCATTGCGCCAATTCTACTTGTGTGCGTGCATAACTTGTTTGAGCGCGTTGGGCAAAAATATCAAGAATCAAGTTGGTTCTATCAAGTACTTTGCAGTTAAGTATTTTACTAATATTGCGTTCTTGTGCTGGTGATAATTCATCATCAAAAATGGCAGTACCTACCTCATGTTCTTCAATATAATGCCTTACATCGTCCATTTTCCCAGTTCCAATAAAAGTTTTAGGGTTAGGCATGTCCATTTTTTGAGTGAAACGTTTTAAAACATCTCCTCCAGCTGTATAGGTTAAAAACTCCAACTCATCTAAATATTCTTTAGACTGTTCTTCATTTTGGTCTCTGGTAATAATTCCAATTAAAACCGTTTTTTCTAATTGTATGTCTTTCTTTTCTATCATAAATTAAGCTGCAAAGGTACAAATAGAAATGCAGATTGTTATAGTTGTTTAACCAAATAAGATTTTAGTATTTTAGGCTCATATTTAGAAATAATGACAACACATTACCATACTATTGCTTTTTATAATCTTGAAAATTTATTTGATACATTTGATGATAAATTTACATTCGATGATGATTTTTTACCTAAATCTACAAAAAAATGGACCGAAAAACGCTATCGAAAAAAAGTAAGAAAATTAGGCTATGCCATTTCTAACATTGGATCCAAAACAACCAAAAAACATCCAGCTATTGTTGGATTAGCCGAGGTTGAAAACAAACTGGTTATTGATGATCTTTTAAATTCTAAATTCTTAGAAAGTAAATTATATGATTATGTACATTACGATTCGCCAGACGAACGTGGTATAGATGTCGCAATGATTTATGATACAAGAGTCTTTAAAGTTATTAATACTGAAGTTTTTCCTTTGGATCTTGTTGATGAAAATGGTAGAAGGGATTATACTAGAGATATTTTAATGGTAGAGGGGAAATTAAATAACGAACTCATGTACTTTGTTGTAAACCATTGGCCTTCAAGACGACAAGGCGTAGAAGAAAGTGAACCAACGCGACTCTTGGCTTCGAAGAAAGCATTGGAAGTTATTTCTAAAATTAAAGGTAGAAATCAATATGCCAAAATTATTGTTATGGGCGATTTTAATGATGGACCATTAAACAAAAGTGTGAAACAACTGGTACAAACCGAGGATTTATTTAACCCAATGGAGCAACTTAAATCTTTTTTTAGAGGTAGCTTAAGTCATCGTCGTGAATGGAATTTATTTGATCAAATATTATTTACCACCAATTTTTTCGAATATCAAAAAGGAGAACATAGCTTTTCTAAAGCTGATATTTTTGACAGGGAATTTTTAAGACAATATAAAGGCAAATATAGAGGAAATCCCTTTAGAACATTTGTTGGCAGAAAATACAAAGGAGGTTATAGTGACCATTTCCCAGTTTATATTCATTTAAAACATTCTTAAAACTTATTTAAAAGTAATATGGAAAGCGCTATGCTCCCCAAAGGGAGTAGCCAAAGTACCCAAACATTATAAGGATTATGCTTCATTTTATTGGATTTGGCACTTAATACCAATCTTCTTTTTCCTGTGTAAACCATCCAGTTTTTAAAATATATAATTACTGAAGCTATCACAAATAATGTCCAAGCATTTGAAGATGGCATCGTCTCAACTTTCATTTGGTTAAAAAATTTAGAAAAAAACACACCCAATAATAGTAATAAGGAGCATTGCAATAAAGACATATAAAAGACAGTTATTGTATTTGCTTTTCTTTTAAATCTTGACTTGTAATGATTAAAAATAGTGAGCGCAAATTGATCGAAAATGGTCATAAATAGGGCGTTAAAAAATAAGGCCTGCTTCAATTGAAGCAGGCCTTAAAAGTATGAAATATTATATAATTAGTTGGAATCTACACTTATTTCATCCAATTCAAAAGTACCATCAAATTCAGCTACACCACTTCCAGTATATTTAAAAGCGATGTGTATTGTTCCTTCGGCACAAGATAAATCTACATTTCCAGAATCAAACCAAGCGCCAAAAAAGTCACTGTCTTGAACTATGTAAGCTGCCGGTAATACGCCCCAGGTTGCACTGGTAATACTAGCTTCGGTGCCATCCCAATCTGGTGAAAATAATACTTCTAATTCACTTCCATCTGAAAAACTGTTGGACAGTTTAAAATTTAAGGTTTCTCCATTTTGAGCATCTAAGTTAATCGCAGGAGTAATTAACCAAGCAATAGAACTAGCGTCTCCCGAATTAAAGGAGCCTACTCGTGCAGATCTTCCCAAAGATGAGTTTGTTCCTGATTGGGTATATGCTTCCCAACCTTCGGTGCCTTCTTGGATATAGTTTGTCCAACCATTTCCAGTAATCAAGGTATTGTTAGTTTGTGATTCAAAATTATCACTAAATAGGTTATTTGCTCCTGTTGAAGATGCGATACCACAATCCAGTTCTATAGGGTCACAACGTTCGGTATTATCAAAATTAATGTTAGCTACACTATTAATAATAAACACATTGAAATCGTCGCGAAAGTCCCTGCTAAATATTCCTTGGATGGATCCTGAGTTTTGAGGTACTGGCAAGGATTTAAAATCGGCAAATGAACTAGTTTGCAACGCAATTGTCACGTTGGCATCACAGCTCTCTAAAGTTCTAAAACCATCAAATTCATCATCTGGTTCGCCTGCGTAGGTTTTTACAAGTTCATTTCTGTTTACCTGCATATTATTTAATTGAATAAACGTGTTTTCGTCTTGCTCGGTTACATCTGCTATTGTAGTAACTTTTGGGGTTATTGTTACTACTTCTGGATCTCTTTGAATAAAGTCTTTATATTCAAAGGCTTGAAGTTGCTCAATACTGTTCCCAT
>CALZKX010000358.1 GCA_945788155.1 uncultured Flavobacteriaceae bacterium | reverse complement strand
TAAAAACTCATCGTTAAATAAATCGTCTTTGTTCATAATGTGTAAATATTTAAAATTAAAAAAAAATAGCTTGGGTCATCACCCAAGCTATTTTTTTAACTTACACACTTTATGAGATAGTGCCAATCTCAATAATCTATAAATTAACATTTTAATTTTTATGAGATTCTTCATTTTCATTCAGAATGACACTTTTCAGACAACCTCTTGTTTTACACAAGTTCCTTTTTATATTTCCCTTTGCTTTTTCTAATTCGTACAGCAACGACCTTATATTCAGGACACATGGCTTCGCTGTCGTGAACATCACCAGTAATATTATTAATCATTATTTCTGGAAAGTGGAAAGTGGTGCTTAAAATGCCTTCTTTTACTTCATCTGTAATTCTAGCTTTGACATCGACCTTACCACGAGGAGATTCTAAGCACACATAATCACCTTCATTTATTAAATGCGTTTTAGCATCGTTAGGATGTATCATTAAATAATCATCTTGAAGAATTTGCTCATTCGCTGTTCTACGAGTCATAGCACCACAATTATAGTGTTCTAATTCTCTATTTGTAGTCAAAATATAAGGGTAGTCTTTGGCGTGTTCGGTCAGCTCAACAGTTTCTTCCCAAGCATTAAATTCAAATTTCCCTTTACCACGTTTAAAATCTGTTTTATGTAATATTTGAGTGTCTGTTCCGTCAGGAGCTACTGGCCATTGCAAACCATTGATGCCTAATCTATCCCATTTAATTCCTGCAAAGAAAGGCACAATTTGAGAAATTTCTTCCAGCATGCCATCTGGTGTGTAATCAGGTTGAGCATAACCCATTCGGTTCATAATATCAACGATAATTTGACCATCTGGTTTCGAGCCTGGAATTGGCTCAACCACTTGCCTAACAGCTTGTACACGTCGTTCACCATTGGTAAATGTTCCAGATTTTTCAAGGAACGATGCTCCTGGTAAAATAACATCAGCATACTTAGCGGTTTCAGTCATGAATAGCTCTTGAACAATTACTAAATCTGTTGCCTCTAGAGCTTTGATTACTTTTTGAGTATTTGGGTCTGTTTGTACGACATCTTCACCAATAATCCAAATGGATTTTAGCTTGCCTTCAAGTGCAGCATCGAACATTTCAGGAATTTTATAGCCAATATTTTTTGGTACTTCAACACCATAAAATTCATTGTATTTTTTATTCACTTCGTCTTTGGTAATATCTAAATAACCTGCTCCTTGATGCGGTTGCACTCCCATATCTGCGGAGCCTTGTACGTTATTTTGACCACGCAGAGGATTTACACCAACACCACGACGACCAATATTTCCTGTCATTAATGCTAAATCAGCAATTTGCATCACTGTAAATGTACCTTGCGAATGTTCAGTCACTCCTAAACCATGGAACGACATCGCATTTGGTGCAGTTGCATAAGCCATTGCTGCATCGCGAACGTCACCTCTGGTAACACCAGAAATTTCTTCAATATGGTCTAAATCAATGGCTAATAATTCTTTTTTGAAATCTTCAAAACCTTCCGTTCTATTTTCAATAAATGATGTGTCAACTAAACCTTCAGAAACAATATAGTACATCATCATATTCAACACAGCAACGTTTGTTCCTGGTCGTAATGCGATATGATGGTCTGCATATCTTGCCAATTCAGTTCTTCTTGGGTCAATAACAATAGAAACATTATCAGATTTCATGGCAAACTGTTTCAACTTAGCTCCTGTTACAGGATGTGCATCTGTTGGATTCGCTCCAATAACCATGATGCAATTGGTGTCTTTTAAATCGTCAATAGAATTTGTAGCTGCTCCTGTTCCGTAAGTGCGTTGCATACCTAAAGCCGTAGGAGAGTGGCAAACACGAGCACAGCCATCTATATTATTGGTGTTGATGACAGCTCTATAGAATTTCTGCATCAAATAATTTTCTTCATTCGTACAGCGAGACGATGAAATTCCAGCCATAGAATCTGGTCCAAATTCTTCTTTGTAACCATTTAATTTATTAGCTATATAATCGTAAACTTCATCCCAAGTCACTTTTTCAAACTTTCCATTTCGTTTAATCATAGGCGAATTTAAACGTTCAGGATGGTCGTAAAATTTAAACGCATAGCGACCTTTTAAACAGGTGTGACCTTGATTAACTTCAGCATCATAAGGTGCAGTAATACTTAATATTTCTCCATTGCTTGTGGATACTTCTAAGTTACAGCCTACACCACAATAGGTGCAAATAGTCCTCGTAGTATCAGTTGCTTGAATGGCTTTGGACTGAAATACATCAGAAATTGCAGACGTTGGACATGCTTGCGAGCATGCACCACAACTCACGCAATCTGAATCCATGAATGAATCGTCTAATCCTTTTATGATTTTTGAGTCGAATCCTCTACCAGACATACTAAGCACAAATTCTCCTTGTACTTCATCACAAGCTCTAACACAACGATAACAGTTGATGCATTTTGATAAATCTGAGGTCATATAAGGGTGACTCAAATCTTTCATTCTATATAAATGGTTGTCCCCTTCAGGATAGCGAACATCACGAATACCAACTTGTGCAGCAACGGTTTGCAGTTCACAATTACCATTGACTTCACAGGTTAAACAATCCAAAGGATGGTCAGTTAAAACCAATTCTACAATGTTTTTTCTGAGTGCTTTTACTGCTTCTGTACTTGTATATATATATTGGCCTTCAGCAACTGGACTATGGCAAGATGCCATTGTTTTTACTGGACCATTAGCTTCTAGAGCAACTTCAACGCTACAAACACGACAAGAGCCAAATGGGTCTAGATTTGGTGCGTCGCATAATGTTGGTACTAAGTTTTTATCTCTATAACGACGAATAAAGGACAGCATGGTTTCGCCTTCCTTAATTTCAAATGCTTTGTTATCTATATATGCTGTTTTACTCATAATCTTCTAGTTAAAATATTGTCTTAACTCATCATCAAAATACTGTAAGGCATTGCGAACTGGTAACGGAATGCCGCCACCATGTGCGCATAAAGAACCTTGCTCAAGCGTCGTTAGTAAATCTGTAAACAGTTTTTTATCTATTTTATAATCTGACGTTAAGGCTTTTTCTGCCAGCTCCTGTCCTCGTTTTGTTCCTAATCTGCAAGGGAAACATTTGCCGCAACTTTCATAAGCTGCAAAATCGAACAGATGCTCAATGAATTTCATAATTGAATAATCACTAGGTATAGATACCACAGACGCATGACCTAAAAGAAATCCTTCTTTTGAAAAGGATTCAAAATCCAGCGTTAAATCACCAATTTTTGAAATTGGTATCAAACCACCAAGTGGACCACCAATTTGAACTGCTTTTACACTTGATTTGAAACCACCTCCAAGTTCGTTAACAACGTATGATAAAGGTGTTCCCATTTCTACTTCGTACATTCCTGGATTGTTGAAAAAGCTATCTAATGAAACTAGTTTTGTTCCAGAAGAACGTTCTGTACCAATAGCTTTCCAAGCTTGTCCACCATTAGAAATAATATAATGTAAAGCCGCTAAAGTTTCTACATTATTAACCGTTGTTGGTTTGTTGAATAGTCCTTTTTGTGCAGGAAAAGGAGGTCTTACTCGTACTTCTGGGCGTTGACCTTCTATAGAATTTATGAGTGCAGTTTCTTCACCACAGATGTAAGACCCTTGCGCCTGAATGATTTTAAAATCGAAACTAAAACCTGAACCATTGATGTTATCGCCAATTAAACTGTTAGCTTTTAAATCATTAATAGCATCCTGAACTATTTTAACTGATTCAGGATATTCCGCACGAATGTATAGGATACCATATTTTGCATGAGTCACATATCCAGATATCAACATTCCGAACAACACTGAATGTGGTTGGTGTTCTAATAAATATCTATCGGAATACGCTCCAGGATCGCCTTCGTCGGCATTACAAATTATGAATTTGGTGTCGTTTTCTACGTTTCGACAAAATTGTAATTTTAATCCCATTGGGAAACCTGCGCCACCACGACCTCGAACATTAGACGTTTTTATGTCTTCTAACACATCAGCAGAGTCTTTTTGAAGAGCCTCTAAAAATGGTTGATAATACTCTTGGATATTGTTAGAAAATGGATTTGTTAGTATCTGTTTTCCACTTGCTTTAATATTGTAGGCGTCTTGATTTAAGTCGGAATCTGAATCAATAATTGTTTTTA
>CALZKX010000357.1 GCA_945788155.1 uncultured Flavobacteriaceae bacterium | reverse complement strand
TGATAATTTGTCCATTTGTAAAGTCCAGTCAATTTCAGTTGTGTGACCAACAATACTTCCTAATTAGCCTATTCCGAAAAGCGAAACTTGAATGTCAAAAAGTAGCCCCGATGGCATACAACGTGTTATATGTGGACTAATATACATATTATTCCTCTTCATTTTCCGGATAATAGGAATTTGTTATCCTCTTTATTGTTTTTTATTAATTGCTCAACAGCATAATCCAACGGGCTTTTTATATCAATTAAATCTTTACGTGCAACATGAGTGTAAATCATAGTGGTTTCAGGCTTACTATGCCCTAGTAACTCTTGTATATACCTTAATCCAACACCATTTTCCAATAAGTGAGTAGCATAACTATGGCGTAAGGTATGCGGTGTTACATTTCTGTTTATTTTCGCAGCTTTACATGATCGTAATAAAAACTTTCGTACGCTACTTGCCGAATATGCTTTCCCTTCTCTTCCCTCTACAAAGTATATTTTTGGCTCATAAGTCATTAAATAATTATGTAGTAGAGGCATAAAACTGTCAGCAAGGGTTACATACCTGTCTTTTCTGCCTTTGGCTCTTTTTATTAAAATCTGTTTTCTTTGAATTTGTAGGTCTTCTAGTTTTAAACTCAACAGTTCTCCAATACGTAATCCTGCAGAATATATTAAAGCTAATATGGCACGATGTTTTAAGTTTTTGGTGCGCTGTATTATTGCAATCATCTCTTCTTGCGATAAAACAGTAGGTAAAATCCTGCTCTTTTTAGGTCTTGTTAAGGCTAAATTACTTATTTCGGTATCTGGATAAAAAACAATAAACTGCTTAACAGCACTTATAAATTGCCTTTGTGTACTAATCGAATAATTGCGCCTTATAAATATGGTTTCAATAAATTCATTAACGTTTTTTATGGTTAAACTATTTAGCACTTTATTATTATGAAACTCAATAAAGTCTGCTATAAAAAAACTATAAGTGTTTACTGTACTTTTGCTATAACGTTTGCCAAGTAAATATTTATAAAAGCTGTTTAATAAATCCCTGTTCTCTTTGGTTAAATTCCGTTTCTGCTTGTTTGGAAATGTAGATTTACAAAGTATTTGTTTATTAAATAATTTGCTATTGTTAACATAAGCACGACCTTGAAATACAGAATAAATAAGGCCTAAATTTTCAGGATTGTTTTTAACGTACCAACTTTTTAAAGTAGCACTCCACTTAGCATTGGGTATATGTTTTACAACGTTAATAAGTGTCCAATCGTGTTTAAAACCAATTAGTATTTGGTTTTCTTTTCTATGAAATGTTTTTGAAAGCGTTATTATTGGTAAGTTGCTCATAATATTAATGTTAAACAACATTAAAAATACAATTTATCTTTTTAATTTTTTAATAGCTGAAAAAGCTTTGTCAACAAAATTGTCCTCAACCAAAATAGTGAACTCGTTTGTCGTCGATACTACTTCGTACAAAATAATACCTTCCCAGGCTAAGCGTTTAAAAAAATGATAATATAATCCAGCTATTTTTGAGTTTTCTTCAGGTAAATTGATGCTTATTGCCGAAAGATTATCTTGTACTGCAATAAAGCACTCATCTTTAAAGCACTCCATAATAAAAGGTTTCAAACTACTGGAAATAATAATATTGCTTTCGTGAATGCCTCTTGTAAACGTATAAAACAACTTAGATTGCCCTTTTACTTTTTCGAGTATTTTAGAGTGGTTATGTATTAAGGTGTGTGAGTTTTTAACTGTAAAATCGGTTAGGTTGGAGCGAACGGTAATATCTCCTAAATTATTGATAATTTTTTTCATTTTAAGTGAATGTCCTGGAACTAATGGCGAATTATAACGCCTAAGTGCCATCATTATAGCTGCCGATTTTACAGGCTTTTTCAACATGTCTCCAATAGGTTGTTGAAGCTCCTCGGCTAAGGCACTATAATTAATGATACCTCTTGATAAGGCTTCTTCTAAATAGGGTTGTGTGATTAATACATCTTCCACACAGCTTGCAATTGTTTTCATGTGTTAAATAATTAACATTGTGTGCAAATGTAAACATTTTATTAATTTGTAAACATTTTATTAATTAACGTGAGTTCGATATAAAAGTCATTGACTATAAGCTGATTGAAATAAAAACACCCCTAAAGTCCCCTCAAGGGGACAATGTCATCTTTGAGAATTCCTCCCTTGAGGGAGGAGCAAGGAGGGTGTTTATAATAAATAAATACATATCACACTAACAATCAGGTAATTATATTTTGATTATATACTTTTAGCTATATCGAACTCACGTTAATTAGTTACCTGTATGGTTTTTGTATAGGTGTATTTTTTGGGATGAGATTAGTAAAGAGGTACATTGAACACATAATTATAATACTTACAAAAATGAAAAAACTTTACACATTAATCGCATTGCTTTTTACCACTGTTTTATTGGCTCAGGATTTAGTGATAACTGTTGCTGTACCATCAGGAACAACACAATGCCGTCTATCGGGTCCATGGTGGAGCTGGAATCCAGCTGGAGG
>CALZKX010000356.1 GCA_945788155.1 uncultured Flavobacteriaceae bacterium | reverse complement strand
TTCCAGAACTTTGGAGCCAACAAGAAATAGATAATTGGGGAGAAAATGTTTAACATGAGTTTTCAGAATAAAAAATTACAAAAAATATGTTTAGCGCTAGTCGTATTTACAAATATTATTTCTTGTAAAAAAGTGCCAAAAGAAGCAGTAATTAGCAACGAAATTGCTTTAGAAGAAGAAAAAATAATAGAAAGATATGAGTTTGGTTTTAAATTAAATGATTTTATTGTTGTAAGAGACACCATCAAAAAAGGAGATAGTTTTGGTCAAATACTCGAACGTAATAAAATTGGCTACCCTCAAATTTACCATATTGTTGAAAAGGTAAAAGACACTTTTGATATTGCAAGGCTTCAAGAAGGAAAACCATATACCTTACTTTGTTCTAAAGACTCCTTACAATTGCCAACGAGTTTTATTTATCAACCTAATAAAGAAGATTATGTAGTTATTAATTTTCAGGACTCTATACACGCATATACCAACAAAAAACCCATTAAATATGTCGAAAAAGAAGCAACAGGAACTATTGCACCTGGTTCTAGCATCTCTCAAGTATTAGATGAACAAGGATTAAGCCAAGTCTTGGCCTATATGATGGCTGACGATATTTATGCATGGACTATTGATTTTAATAGATTACAACAAGGCGATAAATTTAAAGTAATTTATACCGATAAGTATATTGATGATAGTACTTACGCAGGCGTACATAATATTAAAGCTGCTTATTTTGAACATAACAAAGAGCTTTTTTATGCCTTCGAATTTGAAACCGATAAAGAAAAAGGCTTTAAAGATTATTTTAGTGAAGACGCTAAAAATTTACGTAGAGCCTTTTTAAAAGCACCAGTGCAATTTAGTCGTGTATCGTCACGCTATAATTTAAAAAGGCGCATTGCCTATTATGGCAATCGAGTAAGGCCTCATAAAGGAACCGATTTCGCAGCAAATGTAGGGACACCAATTTTAGCTACTGCAAACGGTACAGTAACCAAATCAAGTTACACAAGAGGCAATGGCAAGTATGTAAAAATAAAGCACAACGCCACATATAGCACCCAATATTTACACATGAAAAATAGAAATGTAAAAGCTGGTCAATTTGTTAAGCAAGGCGATGTAATTGGTTGGGTTGGCATGACAGGAAACACCGCTGGTCCTCATGTGTGTTATCGTTTTTGGAAAAATGGGAAACAAGTAGACCCTTTTAGACAAAAATTACCTGAAGCAGAACCCATTTCAGATAGCCTAAAAGCAGAGTATCTTGAATTTATAAAACCACTTAAAATTCAACTGGATGGTATTGAGTTTTTAGAAGATAAATTGGAGATCAAGTTAGATAGCACTAAAATTTTAGATAATCAAATATTGGTAGAAGACGATTTAATAACAAAAAAATAATGGCTTTAAAAAGCATAGACCCAACCAAAACAAAAGCTTGGAAAAAATTAGAAGAACATTTTAAGGAGATAAAAAATGTTCACATGACACAGTGGTTTAAAAATGACACTAATCGTGCAAATCGTTTTACAATAAAGTGGGACGATTTTTTTGTGGATTATTCTAAAAATAGAATCACTAATTCAACCGTTGATTTATTTTTGGAATTAGCCAATGAGGTAGAATTAAAAAATGCCATATCAAGCTATTTTTCTGGAGACAAAATAAATCAAACAGAAAACAGAGCAGTGCTTCATACTGCCTTAAGAGCACCAGAAAGTGCTCAAGTATTTGTTGATGGAGAAAACATTATTCCAAAAATTTACGAGACAAATAAAAAAATTGAAACCTTTACCAACCATATAATAAATGGAGCGTTAACAGGCCATACAGGTAAGCCATTTACAGACGTTGTAAATATAGGTATAGGAGGTTCCGATCTTGGTCCAGCTATGGTTGTTGAGGCTTTGAGTTTCTATAAAAACCATTTAACAACCCATTTTGTAAGCAATGTAGATGGCGACCATGTAAACGAAGTTTTAAAAAAAATTAGTCCAGAAACAACACTATTCGTTATTGTTTCTAAAACATTTACTACACAAGAAACATTGTCTAATGCAAATACAATTAGGCAATGGTTTTTGCAATCAGCTCAAGAACATACTGTCGCTAAACATTTTGTAGCAGTATCTACAAATATTAAAAAAGTAAAAGAATTTGGCATTGTTAATGAAAATATATTCCCAATGTGGGATTGGGTTGGAGGTAGATTTTCTCTTTGGAGTGCAGTTGGGTTAAGTATTAGTTTATCGGTTGGATACAATAATTTTAAGGCTCTTTTAGAAGGTGCTCATAAAATGGATGAACATTTTAAAAACGAACCCTTACAAACTAATATTCCAGTTATTTCAGCATTTTTAAGCATTTGGTATAATAATTTTTTTAAATCCGAAAGTGAAGCAATCATTCCTTACACACAATATCTTAATCAGTTTGCTACATACCTTCAACAGGCAATTATGGAAAGCAACGGTAAAACCATAATGAGAAATGGAGATAAAGTGAATTATCAAACCGGAAACATTATTTGGGGAGAGCCTGGAACAAATTCGCAACACGCCTTTTTCCAGTTATTACATCAAGGCACAAAATTAATTCCTGCCGATTTTATAGGATTTAAAAAAAGTTTACATGGCAATATTGACCATCAAGACAAACTCATGTCTAATTTTATTGCACAAACAGAGGCATTATTAAATGGAAAGTCTAGCGAAGAAGTAGCAAAAGAAATCCAAAGGTCTAATTTACCAAAAGAAACAATAAATCAATTAACTCCATTTAAGGTGTTCGAAGGAAATAAACCAACCACTACTATTTTTATAGATAAGTTGACGCCTGAAAGCTTAGGGAAGCTAATAGCCATGTACGAACACAAAATATTTGTGCAAGGTGTTGTTTGGAATATTTACAGTTATGATCAATTTGGCGTGGAGCTTGGAAAACAATTAGCTGGAAATATTTTGGAAGAGTTTAATTCGTCGAGTATAATTACTCATGATGCTTCTACAAAAAACCTCATAAATCACTACAAAAACTTAACAGAATAATTATATAAGCCTTTCTTAAAAGGTAAATACGTTAAAATTTGTTAAAACCAAACATTAGTATGTATATTTACGCTGGCAAAATTCTTAACGATAAGTTAATAAATAATAATAGTTAATTTTGCCTAGAACTAAAAAATAAATTTAATTTTTCAGTATGAAAAAAACTACTCAATTTTTATTATTGGCTTTGGCATTGGTGTTTACTTCAAGCGCGATAGCTCAAAGCACAGTTACAGGAACTTTTATAGATCCTGAAACTAATACTCCACTTCCAGGAGTAAATGTAATCGAAAAAGGAACTACAAATGGAGTTTCTAGCGATTTTGACGGTAATTTTACTTTAAAAACCAAATCAAGAGATGCTGTAATAGTAATTTCTTATATAGGCTTTTTAAATAAAGAAATTTCTATTTCAGGCGACACAAATCTAGGAATTATTAAACTAGAGCCAAGTGCTTTTGGATTAGAGGAAATAAGTATAATTGCATCTGTAGCAGTTGATAGAAAAACGCCAGTAGCAGTATCTACTATTAAGGCCGATGATATCGTCTTAAAATTAGGGTCGCAGGAATTCCCAGAAATTTTAAAATCTACGCCTGGAATTTACGCCACAAGAGCAGGTGGTGGTTTTGGTGACGGTAGAGTTAATGTTAGAGGGTTTTCTTCTGAAAATGTAGCTGTTTTAATAAATGGTATTCCTGTAAACGATATGGAAAATGGTC
>CALZKX010000355.1 GCA_945788155.1 uncultured Flavobacteriaceae bacterium | reverse complement strand
GCCTTTTTAGTTTCAGCATCAGTGAAACTATAAGAGCTTAAATTATTCTTTAACTCTTTAAAGTTGTTTTTATAGATTTCTTGAATGCGAATAAAATTACTCGGATTTCCAACATCCATCGCATTGCTAATCGTGGTAACAGAAGACTTTGGTTGGTAGAACTGCGTTGTCAAGTATTCAGTAACCACATTGTTTGCATTATTTGATGCCACAAAATGATTTATTGGTAAACCTAATTGTTGCGCCATCATGCCTGCACAAATATTCCCGAAATTCCCACTTGGTACTGAAAACACAATGTTGTCATATTTACTTTTTAACTGTTTGTAGGCAAACATGAAGTAAAACATTTGAGGTAACCAACGTGCTACATTTATTGAGTTAGCTGAGGTTAGTTGCATGTTGCTTGTCAATTCTTCATCTAAAAACGCTTGTTTTACCATATCTTGGCAATCATCAAAAACACCATCAACTTCAAGAGCTGTAATGTTTTTTCCAAGCGTTGTAAGTTGTTTTTCTTGAATATCACTTACTTTTCCGCTAGGGTAGAGTATCGCTACATTTACACCTTTTACTCCTAGAAAACCATTGGCAACAGCACCTCCAGTATCTCCTGATGTTGCCACAAGGACTGTTACTTCGTTGGTGTTGTCTCTATTAAAATAACCTAGACATCGAGCCATAAATCGAGCACCAACATCTTTAAATGCCATGGTTGGACCATGAAATAATTCTAAGGAGGAAATATTATCGTTAAATTTGATAATTGGAAAATCAAAAGAGAGTGTCTCGTCTATGATTTGCTTTAAAACATTTTCAGGAATTTCTGGTAATACAAATTGCTTGATTACTTCGTAGGCAATCTCGGAGTTTGAAAAATGTTCGATATTTTCGAAAAATGAACTTGGTAAAGGTGTAATTGATTCAGGAAAATATAATCCTTTATCAGGTGCTAAACCTTTTACAACTGCATTTTTAAACGAAGTACTTGGTGCTTTTTTATTAAGAGAGTAATAATTCATGTTAGTTAATAATCTTTATACCTTGTGTATTAATTTTCGAGTTATGAACTTCGAAATCAATATTAGTTTTAGAATAAATAAATTCAATAGCTTCTTTTACATTTTTAGTTACTTCCATACCTTTATTTAAAGTAAATATTGAAGGTCCAGATCCAGAAATGGCACAACCTAGCGCGCCTGCTTCCATGGCAGCAAATTTCACATCATCAAAATGTGGAATGAGTTGCTTTCTGTAAGGTTCTACAATTATGTCTTGTAGCGATCTGTGAATTAATTTATAATCGCTCGTATGTAATGCATGCACTAAGCTTCCCACATTTGCCCATTGTGTAATGGCGTCTTTTAAAAGCACTTTTTTAGGAAGAATTTCACGCGCCTCAGAGGTTTTAATTTCTATTTGTGGATGTATGATAGTGGCATATAAATCTAATGGCGTTGGTATTTGTAAAATATCTAATGGTAAGGTGCTTTTTACGAGTGTGAATCCACCAAAAATTGCAGGAGCCAAATTATCGGCATGTTCACTTTTGCTTGCCAAGGCTTCACCTTTCATGGCAAAGTAGGTAAGTTGTGTTTTATTATAGGGTCTGCCTAATAATTCATTCATGGCAAACACACTTCCAACAGCACTTGCAGCACTACTGCCAATACCACTTCCTGGCTTAATATGCTTGTATATTTCTATTTCAAATCCGCCATCGGGTTTAGCATGTTCATACATTGCTAAAGCTGAAACTCCTGCGACATTTTCTTTAGCTTCGTATGGTAATTCAAAACCTTCAATATGAGTGATTTTAATTCCTTTTTCTTTGGTGATTCTAACAACCATTTCATCGCCTTTATTGTCAAGGCAAAATCCAAGCACGTCGAATCCGCAGGCGACATTTGCAACTGTTGCTGGTGAAAATATTCTAATTTCGTTTTTCATATTTATTTTCCGCAAAAGCGGTAATCTATTTATTTGCGATTCTAATAATATCGGCGAATAATCCAGATGCTGTAACTTCAGCTCCAGCTCCAGCGCCTTTAATAATCATTGGTTGTTCGGGATAACGCTTGGTATAGAACATAACAATATTGTCTTTTCCTTCTAAGTTATAGAAGGGATGACCTTTAGGTATTTCTTTTAATCCAACTTTGGCTTTTCCATCATTAAATTCGGCAACATACTTTAGTTGACAATTATTTTGTTGAGCAGATTGATATAAGCTTTGATAATGCGTTTCATCATCAATTAAAGTTTGATAAAAATCATCAACAGTATTAGAGTTTAACCCAGACTTAGATAAAAAAGGGTCATTGCTAATATCTTCCAAATTCATTTCCGTTCCGCTTTCACGAGCAAGGATCAATATTTTACGTGCTACATCAATACCACTTAAATCTATACGAGGATCTGGCTCTGTATAGCCTTCATTCTGAGCTTGTTTAACCACATCATGAAATTTATTACTGGAATTGAAATTGTTGAAAACAAAATTTAGGCTTCCAGACAAAACTGCTTGTATTGAGTTTACTTTATCGCCTGAAGTAATTAAATGATTTAAAGTGTCAATAACAGGTAACCCAGCGCCAACGTTGGTTTCGAATAGAAAAGGCGCATTGTATTTTCTGGATAAACGCTTTAATACGTTGTAGTTGTTAAAATCACTAGAGCAAGCAATTTTGTTACAGGCAATAACAGCAATGCTTTCTCGTAAGTAATTGGCATAACTATTTGCAACATCATTGTTTGCGGTTACATCTACAAACACACTGTTACGTAAGTTCATGGTTTTTACAGTGTTAAAAAAACCTTTAATAGTTGCTGTTTTACCTTTTTTTAATTCTTCTTTCCAATGATTTAAATCTATTCCTCCATCATCAAACAACATATTTTTTGAGTTGGAAAGCCCAATAACCCTTAAGTTTATTTTTAAATGTTCCTTTATGTATTTTTTTTGTTGTTTAATTTGGTCAATAAGCCTTTCACCTACATTTCCAACACCAGTAATATAAAGGTTTAGCTGTTTTGTTTTGGTTTCAAAAAAGCGTTCATGTATAGTATTTAAAGCCTTTTTTACGTCTTTTTTTGCAATGACTGCTGAGATATTTCTTTCAGAAGCACCTTGAGCAATGGCTCTAATGTTTACATTGTTTTTTCCTAAAGTGCTAAACATGCGTCCACTTATGCCTTGATGGTTTTTCATGCTATCGCCAACAACAGCAACAATTGCTAGTTCTTTTTCAATAATAATTGGATCAATTTTGTGCAAAGAAATTTCATTTTCAAAAGTTTTGTCAATTGCATCCTTCGCTATATCTGCATTGTTTTCTGAAATTCCTATACAAATAGAATGCTCGCTAGAGGCTTGAGTGATTAAAATAACATTAATTTTTTCTTGCGATAAAGTTTCAAACAAGCGCTTTGAAAATCCAGGAACGCCAACCATTCCGTTGCCTTGAAGGGTTAGCAATGCAATATCGTTAATATTGCTAATTCCTTTTACGGCATTGCTAGTTCCATTAGCATAGTCGTCTGAGATGTAAGTACCTAAATCTTCTGGTTTTAAAGTATTTTTTATAACAATTGGAATTTTTTTATCTAGAACAGGTTGAACCGTTGGTGGATATAACACTTTTGCACCAAAATGAGATAATTCTACAGCTTCTTGATAGGAAATATGGCTAATTGGTTTTGCTTGTTTTACAAGCTTAGGATTGGTCGTGTACATACCACTTACGTCAGTCCAAATTTGTAATTCGCTAGCATTGGTTGCTGAGGCGATGATGGCAGCTGTATAGTCTGATCCACCACGCCCTAAAGTAGTTATTTCTCCATCTTCAGATTTTGATATAAATCCAGGGAATAAAACTACCGAATTGCTGTTTTTTTCAAAAAAGGTTACAATATTCGTATTTGTTATATCAAATTTTACCGAAGCATTTGTGTAATTATTGTCGGTTATAATTAATTCTTGTGAGTTTTTTAGCTGTACATCGATGCCATTTGCTTTCATAGCTTGTGAAATAATATACGAAGACATTTGCTCTCCATTGCTTAAAAGCTTATCGGTTGTTTTTGGAGATAGTTCATTAATTAAATAAATGCCTTCTAGTAGTTTTTCGAGTCTTGTTAATTGTCTATTTATTAGGCTTTTAACTAATTCTGGCGATTCATTTTTAATAAGATCATTTATAATATTTAAGTGTAGTTTTTTTATAGCATTGAGTTCATTTATATATGAAGCATCTTTGTTTGCGGCTTTATTTGCAGCTTCAAGAAGTTTATCGGTAACTCCACCAACAGCCGAAACTACCACAGCAATATTGTTGCTCTTAGATTGGTTGTTTACAATTTCTATGACTTTTTGTATGTTTTTGGCTGAACCTACTGAAGTTCCTCCAAACTTTAAAACTTTCATTTTGGGCTTTTTTATTGAGACATTAAATTTCGTGATTAAAAATCACATAAGTACGGACGGGAAGGTAAAAATAATTAGCAACCCCAAAGGGTTGTAATAACTGTGGAAGCTCTACCAAAAAACAAAACACTTCCGTTAAAGGAAGTAATAAATTCAGTACTTTGGTTTAAATTGTTCATTTGG
>CALZKX010000354.1 GCA_945788155.1 uncultured Flavobacteriaceae bacterium | reverse complement strand
TTAAATGAGCAGGAAAAAAATGCAAACCACTCTCTGAATGCCAATTGTATTCTAAATTAAGCCCAATAACCGAGCGTTCGTCAAATCTATAGCCAAATGTATTATTAATAAAAAAAGCACTTGGAAGGATTAAAGAACCTGTATCATCATCTTGAGTTATCGTGTATTCCTCATTAATAGTTAAGGTCGTTGCTAAAGAAATTTTGTAATAAAATCCGTTTGTTTCCGTATCGTTTTGAGAAAAAACAACAAATGATGTTAATAGAAAAAGAACTGTAAATAATTGCTTCATAGATTAGTTTTGTTAGAAGCAAAATCATTATCAAGAATTATTCCGAAGGTAAGCTTTCTATAAAATTTTCAATTGAAAGTGCATCATCAACATGAAAATCGCCAATTTTACTACGTCTTAAAACCGTTAAATGTCCACCAGATTGCAGTGCTTTTCCAAAATCGTTAGCAAGGGAACGAATGTAAGTGCCTTTACTGCAAACCACCCTAAAATCAACTTCGTTGTTTTCAAACCTTGTAATCTCAAATTCTTTGATTGTTACTGTTCGGGATTTTATCTCTACAGTATCTCCAGCTCTTGCAAATTCATACAAACGTTTCCCATCTTTTTTAATGGCTGAAAATACTGGAGGATATTGCTCAATATCTCCAATGAACTGTTTTGTAGTTGTTTTAATTAAATTTTCACAAATATGCTCTGTTGGATACGTCTTATCTATTTGGGTTTCCAAATCAAATGATGGCGTTGTACTACCTAATACAAAAGTTCCTGTATATTCTTTAACCTGACCTTGAAATATGTTGATTTGCTTGGTCATTTTCCCAGTACAAATAACTAATAAACCTGTTGCAAGAGGGTCTAAAGTTCCTGCATGACCAACCTTTATTTTTTTTATATTAAAGGTTTTTCTAATATGCCATCGTAACTTATTAACCACCTGAAAAGAGGTCCAATTTAAAGGCTTGTCTATGAGTAATGTTTGACCGTTTTTAAAGTCTTCTAGAGATTTCACTTATTTAAATTTTATAGTAACCTTTGCTCAACGACTTAATATTTTAGCTTGGCAAGGTCATTTTAACCAAATGCCCATTATGGGGTTTCATCTAATTATAAAATGAAACGCCAATGGCAATTAAACCAACAATAACACAGTAATAAGCAAAGTATTTTAGCTTACTTTTTTTCACTAAAGCAATCATCCAGGTACAAGCGAACAATCCTGAAACAAAAGCAGCAATAAAACCAATAGAGAGTATAGTAAAATTTTGACTATTGTAAGTCAGTTCACCACTTAAAATATCTTTGGCTATTTTCCCAAAAATCAAAGGCACGACCATTAGAAAAGAAAAACGTGCAGCTTTTGTTTTATCGTTGCCTAAAAGCACAGAGGTTGAAATAGTAGCTCCCGAACGAGAAATTCCTGGTAACATCGCAATGGCTTGTGAAAAACCAATAACCAGGGCATTGGAGAACGATACTTTTTTATTGGTGTTTTTAGCTTTATCGGCTAAGTATAACAACAATGCTGTAATGATTAGCATAAAACCAACTAGTTTAATATTTCCTCCAAAAAGTGCTGATAATTCACTTTCGAATGTAAATCCTATAAAAGCAGCAGGAAGCATTGAGAGCGCTATTTTTGCTACAAACTGGGTGTCATCATTCCATTTAAAAGCAAAGACGCCTTTAAGAATGTCGTAAATATCTTTTCTAAAAACAACAATAGTACTTAAGGCAGTAGCAAAATGTAAAACAACTGTAAATAGAAGACTTTCTTCTGGGACTAAATTGTCACCAAGAATGACTTTGCCAATTTCTAAATGACCACTAGAAGATACTGGAAGAAATTCGGTTAACCCTTGAATAATTCCTAATAAAATGGCATCAATTACTTCCATGGGGCAAATGTATTAAAATAGGGTGGCCTTAAAATAGGAATAGGAATTTTATTTATTGGAATTTGTTTTATCAGGATTTAAAAGAATGGCATACACCTGGATACCAAAACCAATAAGAACCAATGTTGGTGCTAACCTAATACGCCTCCAACTAAAAATACTTTCATCAAAAACATTTGGGTCATCACTACCACCACCAGACATTAAAATAAAACCTAAGGCAATAAAAGCAATGCCAATGAGCATGAATTTATAGTTCTTTTTTCCAAACAGGAAATTACTTTTCGTGTCTTGCTTTCGTTTTTGTTCTCCCATAATTAATTAAACTCGGTAAAAATAATCTCATCACCAATTGCTATTTGTGCAATATGTTCTGATGTGCCAAACAATAGTTTTGGTAAGTGCAAAGTAACGGTTTTATTTAAAACTTTAGCGTTAAGGGAATCTAAATTTAAACCTTGTTCTAAACCTCTATTGATATAATAGTAATCTGTTCCTGTGTCATGAAACACGATATCATAGGATGAACCTTCGGTTATTTTTTTAATAGTTATCTCAACCACTTCGCAATTTTCAGGTTGTGGATTGCTTATAATACACGATTTTAATACTAGAAATACAGAAAGAAAAAGGGCAAGGACAAAAAAAGGAATAATTCGTTTCATCTTTGATTATGTTCGCTTAAATATACAACGGTTCTTATTTAAATTTAGTTTTTACCTAACACTAATAATACAACTGGTCAGTCTTTAAATTCAAGAAACGTTGTGTGGCAATATAGGTGCTAATCCAAGTAATTACAACACCAAGAACAAACACGCCTAAAAACAAACTCCCTATTAATATTGGATTGCTTAACAAATGTAAATCGGCAAATGTTTTGTCAACGTAATATAAAACAACAGCCATTCCTATTAAGGCTAAAATAGCTCCAATAACCCCTAACTTAATACTTTTCCAAATAAAAGGACGTCTTATAAACTGCTTTGTAGCACCAACCATTTGCATGGTTTTTATGGTGAATCGTTTTGAATAAACAGACAACCTAATAGAACTATTAATAAGCAATACAGCAATTAATGTAAACAACGCACTAATAATTAACACCCAAAGGCTAATGCGTTTTACATTACTGTTCATCATCGATACTAAATCTTTATCATAACGAATATCATCCACAAATTTTTTAGTTAACGTAGCTTGTGAGATGCTATCCAATCGCTGTTCGGTAACAAAATCAGCTTTTAAGTTAACATCAATAGAGTTTTGTAAAGGGTTGTGTCCAATATCATCTAAAAAGTCTTCGCCATACTCGCCCTTCATAAAATCGGCTGCATCTTCTTTAGAAATATATTTGGTTTCCTTTACATAACTGGCAAGGGTTAAACTCTTTTCAAGCTGATTAATTTCAACATCTTTAGCAGTATCATTCAAGTAAATGGTCATGACGACACGCTCCTTAAAATTGTTAGAAATTGTTTTAGCGTTCAAAACCAACATGCCTAATAAACCTAATAAAAACAATACCAAAGCAATACTAATCACTACTGAAAAATAAGACGATATTAAACGACGTTTTTGATGTTTTTCAAATGCTGAACTCATAAACTTTTTCTTGTTAGCGTAAAAATATAAAAGTATCTTTAATCTATAATTATAATAACTAAAACATATGAACATTGTTGTAG
>CALZKX010000353.1 GCA_945788155.1 uncultured Flavobacteriaceae bacterium | reverse complement strand
CCAAGAACACTTAGTACCTATTGGATGTATAAGTTTTATGGACCTGAAGACGATTATTCTGCGTGGCAACCTATTGATGAGACATCATCATTACTTGCTGGTGAAGGATTTACAATGAAAGGGACTTCTGGTTCAACAACAATTTTAACCAATCAAAATTATGTATTTAAAGGATTGCCAAATAATGGGGATATTACTTTACCGTTAGATAAAAGTTTGGGAGATGTAGAACGATTGATTGGTAACCCATATCCTTCGGCCATAGATGCTTCAGAATTTATTTTAGATCATTTAAGTGATGCCGACGGTGGCAATAATACTGTAAATGTCATTAATGGTGCACTCTATTTTTGGGATCATTTTGGAGAAGAGAATTCACATTATTTAAGAGACTATGTTGGTGGTTATGCTACTAGAAATTTAACAGGAGGGACTGCAGCAATTTCTAATGATGTAAGGATTAATAATTCATCAAATGCTGGAGGCCCAGCTATTGGAACAAAAATTCCAGGCGAGTATATTCCCGTAAACCAAGGGTTTTTTGTGTCAACTGCCCTAGATGGACAATTTAACGATAACAATCCACCAACGGCTATTTCAACTGTAGTAGGTGGTAATATCGTCTTTAAAAATAGCCAACGTGTTTTTGTGACAGAACAAGATGCTGTATTGACTTCTACCTTTATGAGAACTTCTGGTAATAAGAAGTCAAAAACTACGAACAACACTAATAAAGAGGTTAAAAAAACACCATCTATTAGAATAATTTACGATTCGCCAAAAGGCTATCATCGTCAACTTTTATTAGGTGTTAATAGTAATGCATCTGAAGGGTTTGATTTTGGGTATGATGCGTTTATGGCAGATGTTAATGAAGAAGATATGTACTGGAACATTGAAGGAGGAAAATTTGTGATACAAGGAGTAAATGCTTTAAATAATGCCCAGGAATTCCCATTGGGACTAATTGTTAAAGAAAGTGGTGTTATTAGTATTAGAATTGAGGAACTTGAAAATATAGACCCAAGTACTTCGGTTTTTGTAAAAGATAATAGTACAGGGGAAAATTTTAAAATAAACAATGATATTTTCAGCATAAAATTAGAAACAGGTGTTTATGAAGATAGATTTTCCATGGTGTTTCAACAACAAAGCCCATTAATTGAAAGTGATAAAGCCGAAATAAACCATGGTTTATTGGCATATTACGACTCTAAAACATCAAAAATCGTAATCAATAACACCAATGACATCGTTTTAACTAATTTGGCTATTTACAATATAACTGGTCAAGAAATTTTGACACATGATATAGATATGTCAACTAAACAAGTTTCTATTAATGTAAGCGATGGTGTTTATCTTTTAAAATTTAATTCTTCATCGCATGGAGTAATTAATAAAAAAATTATAGTTAAGTAATTTTAAAACTTAATTTAGTACATGGTAAAAAAATTTAGTAGACCTCACAGGTTTTTATCCCGAAGCGTCGGGACTGTGAGGTCTCTTGATTAACCTAAAAAATTGGTGAGTATGATTTTTAAAGTGATTTTTGTTAAGTACTAAAAAACGTAATTAAAAGCATCATTGTCATGGTAGGTCGGTTTACAATAAAGCTTTATTTTAATTCTTTCTTAAAACTTTCCCAGCTTTAATATTTTTAAATTCTTGATTATCTATGACTATTTGACCATTAATTATGACATAGAAAATACCTTCAGGGTATTGATGAGGTGTTTCAAAAGTCCCTTTATCTATAATTGTTTCAGGGTTAAACAAAACGATGTCTGCCATCATATTTTCTTTTAAAACACCTCTGTCCTTTAGTCCTAAATTTTTTGCAGGTAAAGCTGTCATTTTATAAATAGCTTCACTTAAAGAAAGAACTCCTTTTTCTCTAACATAATGACCCAAAACTCGTGGGAAAGTGCCATACCATCTTGGGTGTGGATGACCATCGCCAGGTTTCACCAATCTCCCATCGGAAGCCACCATGGTTTGCGGATGCTTCAAGATATTTTCCACATCGCTTTCGTCCATGGCATGAAATACACAAGATGCGCCACCATTTACTTGAGCTTCTATCACTAGATTAGCACCATTTTCTATAGTTGAATCCAAACCTTTTAATTCGCACCAATATTTTAAAGTTTTACCTTCCAGCTCTGGCATCCAACTTACTTTTGCAAATTGAATTCTATCCAGATCGTCACCGCCACGATCATTTAAAATATTAAAAATAATTCCAGTTTTAATACTGTCTCTCAGTTTTGGATTTGCCACACGCTCAATAAAAGCCTTATTCCCTCCAGCTCTTGCCCAACTAGGAATTAACACAGATATTCCTGTGTAACTTGCATTATATGGATATTGGTCTATCATTATATTTAAACCAGCTACTCTGGCAGAATCAACAAGAGCAAGCGTTTCACTGCTTTTTCCCCACATTGGTTTCCCAATTACTTTATGGTGCGTAAGCACTACAGGAATATTTGCTTTCTCAGAAATTGTGATAGCTTCATTTACCGCATCAAAAATGCCTAAACCTTCATCTCTTAAGTGTGATGTATAAATGCCGTTTTTTAAAGCTGCTACTTTTGATAGTTCAATAACTTCATCGATTTTAGAAAAACTCCCAGGTAAATATTTTAACCCTGTTGAAATACCAAAAGCACCTTCGTCCATGGCTTGCGATATTTGAGTTTTCATTTGTTCTAACTCGCCTTTTGTTGGAGCTCTGTTATCTAAATTCATAACATTTCTTCTAACCGTATTGTGTCCAATTAAGTAGGCTACATTCATGCCAACACCTACTTGCTCCAAAGTGCCTAAATACTTTCCAAAAGGCCAAGGACTTGAGCCATCTGGTCCACCAAGACTTGTTGTTACGCCTTGTCTTATATGACTCTCACAATTAGACAATTCAAGAATTGGCTCCAAATGCGCATGCACATCAATAAAACCAGGAGCCACGGCAAGGCCTTTGGCATCTATCACACGGTTGGTTTTGGATTTAGATAAATCGCCAATTTTTATTATAACTGAATCTTTAATACCAATATCGGCAAAAACCGCACTATTTACAGAGCCATCGTACACTTGGCCATTTGAAATTACAATATCGTAAGTAATGTTTTGATTGCAGCTATACACGAAAAGAACAGCTATAGATAGGTTAAAAAATATTTTAGGATTCATATTTCTTATTTAATTTATGTGAAAAATACTAAAAGCTTAAATAAACTACACAAATATTGTATTTCATCGATAAAAAATGTCTTTTTATCGATAATATTTTATATATTGCCTTACATTTAATTCTGATTTCTAAAATTTTAGATAAAAATGTAACCTAAATTATAAAATAAGCACTGTGAACGATACAACTTATAGCTATATAGGCCTACAAAGCTTAAAAGAAGACACCTTTGGAGATACTTCTATTTTAAGAATGATTATCGAGTTATTCATAGAAGATATCGATGTGTATGTTAATACACTTAGTAGCGAATTACAAAACCATAACTGGAAAGCATTATTCCAGCAAACACACAAAATTAAACCTAACATAACCATGTTTGGGATTCATACTTTAGTGGCGCCAATTTTAGAGTTAGAAAAGAGTTGTAAAAATGAAGAAAACCTTGAGGAAGTTGAACCTTTGGTCAATATTATTAGTACTAGTTTAATATGTGCCAAAAAGGAATTGCAAACCGAACTTAATTCCATGCCTAATGAATAGAAAAAAAATAGTCCTTGCCGAAGATAATTCAACACTATCCTTGCTCTTAAAGTTTAGGTTAGAAAAAGAAGGATATGAGTTATATATGGCAGTTAATGGTAAAGAGGCAGTAGCTTTAATCGAAGAGCATACACCAGATTTGATTTTAACAGACATTATGATGCCATTTATTAGTGGATTAGAAGTTATAAGTCATGTAAGAAATAAACTTGAATTAGAAATTCCCATTATTGTATTTTCTTCTGCTGGTCAAGAAGAAATGGTTTTAAAAGCTTTCGATTTAGGCGCAAACGATTTTATGGGTAAGCCCTTTAGCCCAAATGAATTAGTAATTCGAGTCAAAAGACAATTAAGTTAAGTAAAGAAAACCCTCAGCCCCAATGATAGATTTTCAAATGCTTATAGAGTACTATGGTGAGTCTCCCTTTCTAATAAAATTAGCTTGGATAACTAGTCTTGTTTTAAGTGTTTCAATTATTCTATTAACGGTATATCTAAAATTTGCTCGAACACTTTTAAGAAAAAAAGAAGTTGATAGTTTAAAGTTTAGAGCAGCGTATGAAGCGTTGCTTATTGAATATATATATTCTGGAGATGAGGTTAGTATAATTTCTGACAACCAAAAAAGAATTATCGATGAATTAAAACCTCAAGTTTTAGATAGGTCTAAGCGAAAAGTTATTATTTCAGTTTTATATAAGTTAATGAACCAAGTTTCGGGAGAAGTTACCGATGCCGTAAAAATACTATTTAAAGAGAGTGGACTTATTAATTATGCATTAAAAAAAACACAAAGTAAAAAATGGCATGTAAAAGCGAAGGGCATAGGAGAGTTCACTAGATTTAAAATTGAATCTGTCCAAGATGAAATAAAAAAACACCTAACACACCCTTTAAGAGAGGTTAGGAAAGAAGCACATTTCTATTTTGTTAATTTATTTCATTTTGAAGGGCTAACATTTTTAGATACAATTAAAACACCATTATCAGAATGGGATCAAATACAAATGCTTGAAATTCTTCAAAGGTTCACCAATCAAGAAATTTGCGATATTAAACCGTGGCTTAAATCCAGTAATGATACAGTTATTTTGTTTGCATTAAAACTCGCAAAAGTTTATAATCAATATGAGGTAAAAGATGAATTAATGGATTTACTTTCTCATAAAAATAAGCATATTCGAATACAAGTTATTGAGGTACTTACACATCTATACGGAATTGAAGCTAAAGATGTTTTAAAAGCAAACTTTACTGAATTGAGTCTAGAAGAGCAAATAAGCTTCTTTGGCTTACTAGAAAAGTTAGTTGTACCAGATGACGAACCTTTTGTCGAAAAGCATTTGTTCCATAAAGATTTTGAAATACAACTATTGGCCCTAAAAATACTTAAGTCAATTAATATTGACAAGTATATGGGATTAAGTGAGTTGCCTCTCCACGAGAAGAGTCCAGCAATGCTAAAACTAACTAACACTAATTAATTATGGATACTAGTACAATTCAAATAATACTAAAAATACTCCACTACTTGTTTTTTGGTTATGCCTTTGCAGCTATATCATCTTATATAGTTTTATCTATAATTTCAGGAAAAGAAACCATAGATTATTTAAAGAGAAACAGTTTTGTAAATTATAAAGACATATTGTCTTCAACAATGTCTCCCTCTATAACGATTATTGCTCCTGCTTATAACGAAAGTTTAAATATTGTAGAAAATGTAAGGTCTTTATTATCTAATCATTATGTTAACTATGATGTAGTTATAGTAAATGATGGTAGTAAGGATGATAGTTTAGAAAAATTAATTGAAGCGTATGACCTTGAAAAGGTAGATTATGTAATAAATGAAAAACTAAAAACTCAACCCTTAAGAGCTGGTGTATTTAAATCTAAAAACCCAGCTTTTGAAAAATTAATGGTAGTAGATAAACAAAATGGAGGAAAGGCTGATGCTTTAAATATGGGGCTTAACATTAGTAAAAACAAATATGTGGCTTGTATTGATGTTGATTGTTTACTTCTAGAAGATGCGCTTCAAAAAATGATAAAACCTTTTCTTGAAATTACAGATACAAAGGTAATTGCCACTGGAGGTGTAATTCGTATTGCTAACTCCTGTGTTATTAGAGGAGGCAAACTCATAGATGTAAATCTACCAAAGAATTTATTGGTTCAATCACAAATTTTAGAATACCTAAGAGCTTTTTTATTAGGTAGAATGGCGTGGAGCAGGTTAAACGGTTTATTGGTAATATCAGGCGCTTTTGGCATTTTTGACAAAGAAATAGCAATAACAGTTGGAGGGTATGATACTAAAACTGTTGGAGAAGATATGGAGATAATTGTTCGTATGCGACGCTATATGGAAGAACAAGGCAGAAAATATAGAGTATCATATATACCAGACCCTCTTTGTTGGACTGAGGCACCAGATACTTATAAAATATTTATATCCCAAAGAAACAGATGGACAAGAGGTACCATTGAAACTTTAAAGAAACATCGCAAAATTGGATTTAATCCAAAGTATGGATCTTTTGGGTTACTAAGTTATCCTTATTGGTTAATTTTTGAGCGTTTAGCTCCAATTATTGAAACTGTTGGAATCTTATATTTTGTGATTTTAGTTGTGTTAAAAGAGGTAAAATGGGAATATGCTTTATCATTCTTGTTTCTAGCCTATTTATTTTCAGTCTTATTTTCAATAGTCGCGATTTATTCCGAAGAGCTCACATTTCATCAATATAAAAAGAAGGGAACTGGGTTTAAACTAGTGCTACTTAGTGCTTTAGAGCCTTTTGTATTGCATCCATTTATATTATATGCAGCAATTAGAGGGAACTTTGATTACTATTTTAATAAGAAAATAAAATGGGGACAAATGGAGAGAAGAGGCCTTTCTTCAGTTGAAACTTAAAAATTAATAAGTATGAAATTTAATATTAAAACAAAAGATGTCTATAGCTATGTGCATATAACACTAGCTTTAATATGTGCATTTTGGTTTATAAGTACTTATGAGCTTTATTTCTCTAAAACATCTGGAGTAATAATTCCTAATCTAGGATTAGCTATACTATTAAAATTTCTTAATGATTTTTGGACCGGTTTAATTATAGGGCTGTTGTTTTTTCCTTTGTTTGTTGTAATAAATATAGTCTCAAGAAAAGGAGCTTTTATTGTAGAGTATATTGTAATGACAATATTGGTTATTATACAGTTTTCGTTAGTAAAATATAGTTTAACTACACTTATAAATTTAGGAGCAGATATTTTAGGATACTCATACAATGATATTACAAGCACGGTCTCAGCTTCAGAATCAGTATCTATAACTTATCTACTGCCTTTTATAATTTTCCCATTTCTGTGTTTTTTAACTTTTGTATTAATTAATAAATATGTAAACCACCGAAAAGTTATTGGAGCAGGACTTTTTTTAGTATTATTATTTGGAAGCCTAAAGTTAGTTTTTCCTGAGGCATCTTCAGAATTATATCAAAACAAAATAGCGTTTCTAACTAAGGATATTGTAAAATTTAAGAAAGAGAAGAATAAAATAAGTGCTTTAAACTTATTTGATAGAGAAGATTATCCACTTTTAAAACCTTTTAATGAAACAACAGATGTTTTATCAGCATTCATTGAAAGTGGAGAAGAAAAACCAAATGTGGTTGTTATCGTTGTTGAAGGTTTAGGTGCAGAATTTGTTGCAAATAATCAATACAGTGGTTTTACGCCTTATTTAGATTCTCTTATTTCTAAGTCACTTTATTGGGATAATTTTATAAGTACTACTGGAAGGTCTTTTGGAATTTTACCATCATTATTTGGGTCTTTGCCTTATGGGGAAACAGGTTTTTTAGAATTAACCGATGTGCCATCACATCTATCATTAATAAGTATTTTAAAACATAATGGCTACGAAACATCATATTTTTCTGGAGGGCCATCTAGTTTTGATAGAAAAGTAAATTTCCTTGAATATAATGGTGTTCATAATCTAATTGACGAAAATAAATACAGTTCAGATTTCGTTAAAACTAATAGTAATGAGGGAGGTTTTTCTTGGGGTTATCCAGATAGCGAAATCTTTAGGAAAGCATTATCTTCAATTGATGTCGAAAAACAACCTAGATTAGATATTGTAATGACATTATCAAATCATGAACCATTTGAGTTTCCAAATAAAGAAACTTATATGTTAAAAGTTGAAGAGTTATTAAGTACTTCATCAAAACAGGACGCTTACAAAGAAAGAGTTTCAAAACATAAAGACATTTTTGGATGTTTGCTTTATACCGATGAAAGTATAAAGAGTTTTATGGATGAGTACTCAAAGAGGCCAGATTATAACAACACTATATTTATTATAACAGGTGATCATAGATTAATACCAATTACTCAAAAAGATAAACTATGTAGATTTCATGTGCCTTTTCTTATCTATAGTCCAATGCTTAAGAAAGCCAAAAAGTTTAAATCTATTTCTTCACACTGGGATGTTGCACCAAGTTTATTAAGTTATTTATCAAATAATCATAAGTTAAAACCACTAGAGGCAACACCATGGATGGGTACAGGACTAGATACAGTTAAGCAATTTAGAAACACTAAAAGTATTCCATTAATGAGGTATAAAGGAAGTTTGAGTGATATGATTTATAAAGACTATCTATATGCCAGTGGCGAATTATTTAAAATAAAAGAGAATTTTGGAACTTATAAAGTCACTGAAGAAGAGATTAAAAAAACCATTGAGGATTCTTTAATGGCGTTTAAAAAAATGAATGCTTACGTCACACAAAGAAATAAAATTTTCCCAGATTCGCTTAATATTTATGTTACGCCAAAAGTTAAATTTTCTAAAGAGCAACAAGTTGTATTAAACACATACATTAAAGAAAAATCCTTCGACGAAATACTGTTTATTGCAAGGGATAAAGCTTTCGGAAAAGATTATAAAACTGCTCGCATACTTTGCGATTATATTTTAAATGAATTCCCAAACTATACAGACGCTAGAGTTTTAAAAGGAAGAACCCTAGCTTGGGAAGGAGATTATGAGCAATCGGAACAAGTTTTATTAAACGCAATTCAACGGTCACCATATTACTTCGATTCATATTTAGCAATTTTAGATATGTATTGGTGGTCAGGTCAAGATGAAAAATCTAAAGCTATTTTCGTACAAGCCATTGCAAACCAAGTGCAATATCCTGAAATAAGTTTTAAAATGGCAAAAGCGTATCAACGTTTGCAAAATGTTGAACAGGCTTCAATGGTAATTGATAGTATTATTAAAATACATCCTAATGTACAGGAATATAAAACATTTAAGGCAAGTTTAAAATAAAGCAAATCATGAAAAGAATAATAGTTATAATACTTTTTTCTTTAACGCTTTGCGGATTTGCTCAGCAAAAAGAATTTAATGGAGATCCTGATAGAGCTTTTGAGGTAGCCAGAGAAATGGCTTTTAATAAAAAGCGAAAACAAGCTCAAGATTCGTTATTGCTAATCTTAACTAAATATCCAAATTATCATGATATACGCTCGTTCCTTGCCAGTACATATTCTTGGGATGGAGCTTACGATAAGGCTAGAAAAGAGTTTTCATATATACTAAAGCAAAGCCCAAAAAGATTAGATACTTGGGAAGCAGCAATAAAAAATGAGTTATGGAGTGAATCTGCTTTTAGAGCTTTGGAAATGGCTAAAAATGCCTTAAAACATTTTCCTAACAATCCTGATGTTTTATACTTAAAGGCAAGTGCCGAAGATGCCTCAGGAAATAAACAAGAGGCACTAGCTACGATTAATAATAGTTTGTTAAATCATCCAAATCATAAAAAAACTAGTGCTTACAAAGCTAGTTTAATAAACGATTTAAGTTTAAATGCAATTGGTGTACAAGGCTCAATAGATATATACTCTGGAGTTTTTGACCCAATGCAGTACTATTTATTAAAATATGTAAGGCAAACCAAATATGGTAGTATTCACGCTAAATTAAATGTTAATAGGCGTTTTGCTTCAACAGGAGCTCAATTTGAAATTGATGCTTACCCTAGAATTGCTAGTGGTTTATATGCTTATGTAAACTTTGGAATATCTAATACGTTTTTGTTTCCAGATATAAGATATGGAGCAGAACTACATAAATCTTTACCTTTAAGCTTTGAAGCTTCATTTGGTTTTAGAGCTTTAAAATATAGCTCAACAACTATTATTTATACGGGTTCAATAGGTTGGTATACAGGAAATGATTATTGGTCGTTTAGGACGTATGTAACACCAGGAGAGCCAAAAGCAAGTAAATCAGGAACACTAACTTTTAGAAAATATAGAAGTGACGCTGATAATTATTTGAGTATTGATGCTGGTATGGGCTTTTCGCCAGATATTTATAGATTTGACTTTGGAGGGAATGAGGAAACAATCATTAATCTTAACTCATTAAAATTTAATATAGGCTATTACTTTACATCAAAAAATAATAAAAACTCTTGGGGAGTTCAATCAGGTGTCTCGCACCAAGAAATTAGCTTTGATCCTGGAAATTATTTTTGGATTTATTCTCTTGGACTCTCTTGGGAAATTAAGTTTAGATAGTCATAATAACTGTTTCTTTAGTATCTCTAGTTTTAAATAAATAAAAATTCTATTACTGGTTTGTAATAGGTTTTATTGTAATTATTTAACTAACCATTGCTTATATTTACACAGTAATATACAAGCATTGCATAAAGATAATTCACGATATAAGAACTTAAAAGATAATTTCTCTGGAGAACTATATCTGGATGAGCTTCATCGTACTATCTACGCCACAGATGCTTCTGCTTATAGAATGCTTCCTGAAGCAGTTGCCATACCAAAGACTACAAATGATATTAAATTATTAATTCATTTTGCTAAAAGATACAAAACCACACTTATTCCACGAGCAGCTGGCACTTCACTAGCTGGACAATGTGTTGGTAAAGGTATTGTTGTTGATGTCTCTAAGCATTTTAATAAAATTATTGATTTTAACAAAGAAACAAAAACAGTAAAAGTTCAACCTGGAGTAATTCGTGACCAACTAAACGAGTTTTTAAAACCCCATGGTTTATTTTTTGGGCCAAATACCTCAACTAGCAATCGTTGCATGATTGGCGGAATGGTTGGTAATAATTCATCAGGAACTACATCCATTCAGTATGGTGTAACTAGAGATAAAGTGTTAACTCTTAATACCATTTTAAGTGATGGCTCCCAAGTTGGGTTTGGCTCGCTTTCAAAAGATAAGTTTCAAGAAAAAATAAAGCAAAACGATGTAGAAGGCGCTATTTATAAAATGATTTCAGATGAGTTTTCTAAAGAAGAAACACAAAAAGAAATAACCAAGGAGTTCCCTAAACCAAATATTCATCGCAGAAATACAGGATATGCATTAGATGCTATAATAGATTCAGAAGTATTTAGTAATTCCAGTAAACCCATAAACATTGCAAAACTATTATGCGGAAGCGAAGGGACGCTTGCCTTTACTACCAAAATCACTTTAAAACTGGATGATCTACCTCCAAAACACACTGTGCTAATAGCAGCACATTTTACCAGTATTGACGAAAGTTTAAAAGCAGTGGTTCACGCCATGGATTATGATTTATACATGTGCGAACTTATGGATAAAACCATTTTAGATTGCACAAAAGATAATCGTGAGCAATTAAAAAACAGATTTTTTATAGAGGGAGATCCTGAAGCTATTTTAATGTTAGAACTAAGGGCAAACAAATTAGAAAAAGCCAAAACACAAGCTAAAAATGTAATTGATAATTTAAAGGAACATGACTTTGGATATGCATTTCCAATTTTATTAAATAATGATATAGATAAAGCTATAGAGCTTCGTAAAGCTGGTTTAGGTCTGCTAGGGAATATTGTTGGCGATAAAAAAGCGGTGCCATGTATTGAGGACACAGCTGTTGAGCTTAAAGATCTTCCTAGATATATTAAAGAGTTTACTGCAATAATGGATAAGTATAGCCAAAAAGCAGT
>CALZKX010000352.1 GCA_945788155.1 uncultured Flavobacteriaceae bacterium | reverse complement strand
TATAAGAAGTGACGCCACAATATTTTTGATTGATGTTTTCATGATGATAATGATTGCTTTTATATTCTAGTTCTTTTTATCGCCAGCTTTCTTTAAATGCTCACCTCCAGGGATGTTCATTTTACTTGTAATTTTAGAGATTTCCCTTAAATCTATATCTCCTAATATGGATACTATAACAGTTTCAATTTCACGATCTTTTCCATTGATAGTAATTTTTTCTCCGTTAGTAAGTTCTTTTAAGCCATTTACAAACATTAATAGTTCTTTTACATGGTTTTCGTTAGATCCTTCCCTAACATAAAACTTCACTGTTTGCTCGCCATCCTTAAAACGCATTAGTTCTTCTAGCTTTGAGCTACCAATATATTTGTTAACATCTGCTGCCATTCTTGCTGAGATAGCCTTATCTCCTGTAGTTAACAATTTTACGCTTTTAATTTTCTTTGCCATATCTAAAAAAGCCGCAGCTTCAGGATCATCTGTATCGATATCAAATGATGCCAGCATCGAGAACATTTTTTGATTGATGACACCAGAAGTTACACCATCCATGTCTTCGTACTTATCGAATAACCCTCCTTGTGCAAAAGACATTAAAGGTGTTGCTATAACTGCCAATATCAATACTAGTTTTTTACTCATCACACTCTTATTGATTAAGAATTTGTGAAAATTTATTAAATCTTTCATGTTTACTTGTTTTTATTATTCTACTAATTTGTTTTTAAAAATTTATTTGTTTTTTTTGAAAATTCGCCAAGATACGCAATATTATCTGCGCCTTTATCGAAGTTTGCGGACACCATATTAAGTGCCATCAAATTTTCCGATCCTTGGTTTAGCTTTGAAGATACTAGAGTAAATACTTCTTTAGCTTCTTCATATTCAACTCGTTCTTGCGGAGTTAAATCTGCTAAGGTTCTAGATTGAGATTTAAAATCAATCTGGGTAAAAATTCCCAACATAATAACTGCAACTGCTGCGACTGAAATCCATTGGTACAAACTATATGTTTTCTTAGATTTTAATGGAACGTCTTTAGTAAACTGTTCTTCGTGGGTGTACAAAAAATACTGAAACATTGATTTGTAAACTTCTAAGTGAGGCGGAACAGTTTCTTGCGAAAAATAGTTTTTTAACTGTTGCTCTTCTTTTAAAGTAGTTTCTCCGTTTTCGTACTTTGCTATTAATTTTTCTATGCTATTTAACACCATAACTATGTGTTTTTGTTAGTTTTTCCCTTAATGTTTTTCTTGCTCTCGATAAGGCTACTCTAATGGCTGTTTGGTTCATGTCCAGCATTTTCCCTATTTCCTCAAAATCGTATTGCTCAATATCTCTAAGCTGTAATATTATTTTTTGTTGCTCTGGCAACTCTTCCATGATTTTAGAAACCCAATCTACACTATCATTCAACTCTACTTGTTTCTGTAATGACACGTTTTTATCTTGGTAATTACTATGCACAATCTTTAAATTTTGAGCGTGCTTAGACTTTAATTTATCCAAACAAAAGTTCTTTGTCATAGTCATAGAAAATGCTTCTACATTTTTGTATTCGCTAATCTTTTGTTTGTTGTTCCACAACTTTAACAAGATTTCTTGGGTAGCGTCTTCGGCTTCTTCTTTCGAAACCAGCAAACGTTTTGCCAAACGAAATACTTTATCCTTGAAAGGCATTACTATGTTTAAAAACTCAGCCTGTGTCATTTTTTTGGTTAGCTTATAGCTTTATATTGCTATTTGTTATTACGACGATGTACTTTCTATTTTGTTACATAGAAATGTAAAACTTTATTTCTTTCAAATTTAATCTTATCTATTCGTTCATGTTAAAATTTCTGTATATGCTTAAAATAAAAATTTTTAATTTACAATAATGTAAGTACATTTAAAGTTTAAAAGAAAACTCCATTTGCTATGAAATTCCCTAAAACCCTTTTATACTGTCTAGTGTTAGCAACATTTACGTATAGTTGCTTTGATGATGTTGATGACAACGCCATATCTGCTAGTGAAATTAATGATTTTGTTTGGAAAGGTATGAATGCCGTTTATTTATATAAGGACAACATTCCTGATCTTGCCAATGACAGATTCCCATCTACTTTAGAATATGCTGATTATTTAAATAACTTTGGGCTACCTAAAGATTTATTTGAAAGCCTAATTTACCAAAGACAAACGGTAGATAGATTTAGCTGGATTGTGGATGATTATATAGCTCTTGAAGAACTTTTTAATGGTGTTTCTGTAAGAAGTGGTTACGAGTTCGACATATATCCAATTCCTGGAAGTGCTACAAATATGTTTGGAGTGATACGTTTAGTTTTACCTGGAAGTAATGCTAGTGACAATAATTTGGTGAGAGGGCAAGTGTTTACAACTATTGATGGGATTGCAATGACTGAAGATAATTACCGTTCGTTATTTCGTCCAGATTCTTACACCATTGCTTTTGCCGATTATGATGATAATAGCACTCCCGAAAATTTAGATGATGATATTATTACACCAAACGGTGAAAATACTACACTCACCAAAACAGAGCTTTCTGAAAACCCTATATTCAAAACAGAAATTATTGATGTTGGAGGTGCAAATTTAGGTTATTTAATGTACAATGGTTTTACATCATCCTATAACAGTCAACTAAATACAGTTTTTAATAATTTTAAATCCAATAATGTGGAGCATTTGGTATTAGATTTAAGGTATAACCCAGGAGGTTCGGTACTTACAGCATCCTATTTAGGAAGTATGATTACTGGGCAATTTAATGGAGAGGTTTTTGCTAAACTAATATATAATAACGATTTACAGGCCAACAATTATGATTTTGAATTTGAATCTCAACTAGATAATAATGCCACCATAAACAGTCTAAACTTAAACAAAATATATGTATTGACTACTGAAGATTCGGCCTCGGCAAGTGAAATGATTATTAATAGTTTAAGTTCTTATATTGAAGTTATTCAAATTGGCGGTAATACCACAGGAAAATCGCAAGCATCCATTACAGTTTACGATTCACCTAATTTAGAACGCGAAGGTGCAAATCCAAATCACACCTATGCTATGCAACCTTTGGTAGCAAATACTTTAAATAAGCTTAACAACTCAGTGCCTTCAAATGGATTGACACCAACAATTAATATTTTTGAAAATCCTGCAAATTATGGCGTCTTAGGCGATGTAAATGAACCTCTACTCGCAGCTGCAATTGCAGATATTCTAGGTGCTGGAAGATTTAACTATTCTACCAGAAGTCAAGTAAAACCTAGTGGTAGTAGCAATGAGTTAATTCCGCATGTTAACGAGATGTACATTGATGAAGGCATTTTAGATTTACATAAAAAAAGCATTAAAAATAATTAATAAAACTGTTAACTTAACGGCTTTTTTAATTTGTTTAAAAACTTAAATTAAATCCAATATTTATATTTCTCCCTTTGGTTGTATAACCAAATAACTCTTGATAATCTGTATTAAAAATATTAGTAATATTTGTAAAAAGTGTCATTCTATCTTTAATGAGATAGTGACTCATATAAAAATCCAACAAACTATAACTTTTTAAAGTTACATCCTCATTTGTAAAGGTTGTATTGTTATAAAAAGCATCATTTCTATCATCATTAAATTGATAAGATGCACTTATAAACAAATTATCATTTACTTGATAATTCAACTTTGCATTAATCTTAATTTCAGGAATACGAAGGTTTAAATCCTCTTCAACTTTTGTGTATGTAGCATTAGCTGATACTTTTAAATCTTTAGTAAATTTATAATCTCCAGTAAATTCAATACCTCTTGCCGTAAACGATTCATTTACATTATTATATTGAAATACAAAATTACCTAAATCCACAAAATCAATAAAATTGGTTTCCTTTCTATTGAAATAAACTATATTAAACGTTGCTTTATCTTTTATACCAAGTTCTGCGCCTATTTCTAATGTTGTATTTTCTTCTGGTTTTAAATTACTATTACCATAAGTAGGCTCAAATAACTGATATAATGAAGGTGTAATATATGCAGTACTATAAGCAGCTAAACCCTTTAAATACCCAAAATCTATCTCTTTTTTAAAAGAAGGATTTACACTATATACCAAATGAGAACCATATTCGCTATGATTATTTAAGCGTGCTCCTGCATTAATACTTAAACCAAAATTTGATGCGTAAACCACATTTACATAAGGGTCTATTATAGAAAATGATGCTGTTTCAGGATTAATAGTTTGCGCAAAATCAGTTCCTCCAAATGGAATTGAGAAACTCTCCATATTATTATCCTGAATATTAATACCTAAAACCGTATAAAACACATGGTTGATTTTGTATTTATTAAATGCATCAACCACAAAACCATTAGATTTAAATTGTGACGGAAAACTAGATGTTACATCGCGTTCAACATTATTATATGCTGCATTTACAGTCATGCTTCCGTTGTTGTATTTATATGCTGAAGACAATCCTAAACGATTCTGATTTGTTCTGAAAATATTATTAGCATCAACAAATGCAAAACCATCATCAAAATCGGCTTTGTATTTGTCAAAACTTCCATAAATAGTGGTTTTAAATGCTTTAGAAAAGTGATAACCCAATTTTAAATTTCCATTTATTGAATTAAATGCATCGGTTTCTGTTCCGTTGGCTACAGCACTCAAGCCATTGGTAAATTGATTTCCAAAACTTGCCAAATAATTAAACTTTTTTACAGTGCCATTAATGGACACACTATTTCTAAAATCTTCAATAGCATAATTAGTATCGTTTTGAGATTGATTACTTCCCAAAATACTTCCAAAGTTAGCTGAGATTAATTTATTAGAAGCCTCTTTAAGCTTAATATTTATCACAGCAGTTGCAGCTCCAGAACCATACAAAGTACTCGATGCGCCTTTTAAAATTTCTATTGATTCTACTTGGTCGGCATTTAACAAACGTAAATCATAATCGTTTGCAATTTGCGATGCATCACTTACTTGTATACCATCTATTAAAATTAATACTTGCCTGTTGCGTCCTCCACGAACAAAATAGCTTAAGTTTTGTCCAGCATTACTTTTGGTGCCATTTATTTCTATACCAACGGTTGTATTGATAATATCCGCAATACTTTTTCCTTGCAGTTGTTGTAACTCATCTTGAGTAATTTTGGTAATAATCTTCCCAGAATCTTCTTTTTTAATTTCAAAACGCGAGTTGGTTACTACTACTTCGTTTAATTGTTCCGTTTTAGTTTTTTCATCATGTTGTGAAAAACCAAATGTTGAAATAAGTGTGCAAAATACACCTATAACACATACTTTGTTGTTCATTTTAATTCATTGTTAATCGAGAGCAGTATAATTGCTTATACGTAAACTTTTATCCCGAAAGTTTGACTTATTTTTTGTTGAAAATGGCAGGTCTCCTGACTTGTTTCTTGTTATTTCACCTTCCCAAAATAAATCAGTGGTATAGAAGTAAATAACAACTCAAATTAATGAGGTGTCAAATTAAATTTGACATAAACTTACAGTTGCGGGAACAGTTCTGGATTTGATAATTATCGCACCAGATTCCCTTTTAATCCTATCTTAAAAAAGAAAAGAACCAAAAATTCATTGCGAAAGTAAACATTTTGTTCAAGGATTTATTAGAAACATTAAATAATCTTATTTTTGAAATTGAAAATATAAGCTTTGAAAAAACTCATTTATATCATATTGTTTATTGGCATTGTTTCTTGTAAAGAAAATAGGAACACTAACATCCAAACAACTATAAGTAGCTCAAAAAAAATAGATAACAGTTTTGCAAAAGGATTTTCAGTAATTAAAACAGATAAACATACTATCTTGAAAATAAGCAATCCTTGGCCCAAGGCTAAAAAAGAATACAGTTATTTACTCTTAACCAAAGAACAAGCCTTGGCAAACAACTATAACAAAGATGATTATAATGGAATAATTACCATTCCTATCAAAACAATTGTCGTTACCTCTACCACGCATATTCCAGCTTTGGAGCTTTTAGGTGTCGAGCAAACTTTGGTAGGTTTTCCAGGGACAGATTATGTGTCTTCAAAAAAAACACGACAACTCATTGACCAAGGAAAGGTTAGGGAGTTGGGTAAAAATGAAAGCATCAATACCGAAGTGCTTTTAAAGCTAAAGCCAGATCTAGTAGTTGGCTTTGGTGTAAATGGTGTGAGCAAAACTTTTGAAACCATACAAAAATCTGGTATTCCAGTACTTTACAATGGCGATTGGGTAGAAACCTCGGTTTTAGCAAAAGCCGAATGGGTTAAATTCTTCGGCACTTTATTCAATAAAGAAAAGAAGGCAGACTCTATTTTTAACACTATTAAAAAAAATTATTCAGATGCAAAAAAACTGGCATCACAAGTAAACAATAGGCCTACCGTTTTAAGTGGTGCCTTACATAAAGATGTATGGTATTTACCAAGTGGAACAAGTCCTGAAGCACAGTTTTTAAGAGATGCCAACGCTAATTACTTATGGAGCGAAACTACTGCAAATGGTAGTTTAGCCTTAAGTTTTGAGACCGTTTTTAAAAAAGCCCGAAATGCAGATTTATGGATAAGCCCATCATATTATTCATCTTTAAAGGCTTTGAAAAGTGCCAACACCCATTACACACAATTTGAGGCATTTAAAAATAAAAACGTGTACTCATTTGTAAATACAACTGGAAAAACTGGTGGTGTATTGTATTACGAATTAGGGACAGCACGTCCAGATTTGGTTTTAAAAGATTTAATAAAAATTTGTTACCCAGAGTTACTCAAAGAGTACACTTTTACATTTTTTAAACCTTTAAAATAGTTGACTACCCATAAAACATATAGATATTCATTTATTTTACTTAGCATTGCTTTGCTTTTTTTCTTTTTTGCAAATATTAGCTTAGGTTCTGTTTCAATTTCTTTTAAAGAAATTGTCAATACCTTGTTAGGTTCATCAAATAATTATATTATTCAACATTATAGGCTACCAAAGGCCTTTACAGCAATTATCGTTGGTTCAGGACTAGGCATTTCTGGATTATTAATGCAAACATTATTTCGAAATCCGTTAGCAGGTCCTTTTGTACTTGGTATTAGTTCTGGAGCAAGTTTAGGTGTTGCATTGGTTATTATGGGAAGTTCATTTTTTGGTGGCTCAATAGCTTTAGTATTAACGTCAAAATGGAGTTTAGTAATAGCGTCTAGTTTAGGTAGTTTCCTAGTATTATTAGCAGTTATATTAGTTTCATCAAAAGTTAGGGATACTATGGCTATTCTAATTATAGGTTTAATGTTTGCAAGTATTACAGCTGCTGTTGTAAGTGTCTTGTCTTACTTTGCATCTGCCGAACAATTACAGCAATACATTTTTTGGGGTTTTGGTAGTTTAGGTAATTTAAGTTGGAAAGAAGTTTTAGTACTCTTTAGTGTTTGTTTTATAGGAATCGTTTTGAGTATTACTTCCATAAAAGCATTAAACACCTTGTTACTAGGCGAGAATTATGCAAAAAGTTTAGGGTTGGATATTAAAAAAAGTCGCATGCTCATTGTTATTGCTACAAGTTTATTAGCTGGAACCATTACAGCATTTGCAGGACCTATTGCATTTATTGGTTTAGCAATTCCGCATATTACTAGGCAAGTATTTAATACATCAAATCATAAAGTATTGATTCCTGCTGTTATATTATTTGGTGC
>CALZKX010000351.1 GCA_945788155.1 uncultured Flavobacteriaceae bacterium | reverse complement strand
TTTTTCTTACAAAATCAAGAGAGCCCTATTATTTACGATACAAAAAGTAATTATCTACCAAACCAATATATTGCTGTTTTGCCTTGTCTTGGCTAATATCTTGAGCTTGAAAAAGTGCATTGGTTTTAAAGGCGTTGATTAAAGGTTCACGACTTTTTGGTCTGCCATAGTCGTTGGTAGCTTTTTTATAGTATGCGTATAATTTTAGTAAGATATCGGCAGGAAAAGGCTCAGTATGCGCATTGATACGCTCTACAGCTTCTCTAAATTTTATTTCAAGCTCTTTTGAGGTCATGGTTACTGTTGTGCAATAACGGTTTCTCCGCCTTTTACTTTTTGATTAAGTGTTACTTTTATATTGGTATCTAAAGGTAAAAATAAATCTACTCTCGAACCAAATTTTATAAATCCTTGATCTGCACCTTGTACAGCATTATCACCAACTTTTGCATAGTTTACAATACGCTTTGCCATAGCTCCAGCTATTTGTCTAAACAGTACTTTACCATACCTTGGGTTTTCAACTACAACTGTTGTGCGTTCATTTTCAGTACTTGATTTGGGGTGCCATGCTACTAAATATTTTCCTGGATGATATTTGCTATATAGCACATTTCCACCAATTGGATAACGTGTTACATGCACATTTATTGGCGACATAAACACACTTATTTGTAAGCGTTTGCCTTTAAAATATTCGGTTTCTTCAACTTCTTCAATAACAACTACTTTACCATCAACAGGAGACAAGACTTGCTTGTCGTTTAACACTGTATGGCGTTTTGGGTTTCTAAAAAACTGTAGGATAAGAATGAGAAAAATTAATAAGCCAATTTCCAATAGAATTTTTAGCCATGATATATTAATAAATCGATCTATCAATAAAATAGAGGTCACTACTAGCGCGAAGCTTATGAGTATTATTTTATAGCCTTCTTTATGAAACATATTCTGTAAGTCTTAAAAACAAATAAATAAATGGTGCTGCAAAAATAATACTATCCAAACGATCTAGCAATCCGCCATGACCAGGCATTATCACACCACTATCTTTTACACCAGCTTGACGTTTGTATTTAGACTCGATTAAATCTCCTAATGTGCCAAAAACACTCACAATAATTGCTAAAATAAGCCATTGGGTAAACTCTAAGGTATTGGTGTATTTTGCTATAAAATAACTGCTAATACATGCAAAAAATAAGCCTCCTAAAAAACCCTCAACAGTTTTCTTTGGCGATATGCTAGGAAACAATTTTTGTTTGCCAAAATTTTTACCAATTAAATAAGCAAAAGAATCGTTAACCCAAACCAAAATAAATGCACCTAATAAAATATTCGGATTAAATGCTTCGTAATAATTAGCTATAAGAATAATAAAAATAAAGGCACTTGATAAATAGAAGGTAGTGTTGATATATTTATTGGTTATAAAAAGTGGTAATGTTTTTTTTGAAAATAAATCTTTTATCAAGAAAAGCATCACAAATATGGTAAGTACGTGTAATATTTGAATAGTTTCAATAAAGCCTTCATTGGTGTCCAAAACCAATTGCCAATAGGCAAAAACTAGATAAGAAATTATAAAAATAACATAAGAGCTAATGCCTTTTTGATTGATGAGTTTGTTAAATTCTGCAATAGATATCAACCCAAAAACAAAAAATAAACCTATTAAAAGGTGTTGCGATTGTAAGGACAATAAAAAGAGCACTACGTATAAAACGCCCGAAATTGCTCTAACAATTAATTCTTTCACGTGGTTTGGTTAAAGGTCTTCTAATAGGAGCAAATATAAGTTTTTTGAGCTACTTCCATAACTTAAGAAGTCGTTATCTTCGCTAGCTTTAAAATGCTTAATAGTAGTAATATTGGTAGGTATTTTATCGCGATTTTTATCTTTTATGCCTCTTAAGCCTTCACTTATGGTTTCAACAAATTGACTTGTAGTAGCGAAAATGATAAAATTGGATGGCAACTCTTTTAGTTTTTTTTCAGCAATTTGATTGGATGAAATTAACAAAGAACCATCGTTAGAAATTAGGTATTCGCAAGTGGTTAAAAAGTATTCACATTCACTAGGGTTTTTACTAGTTTTTAGATTGAAGTTTTCAAATTTCTCACCTAACCTTTCGTCAATAATCATTACGTTTTTGTCTTTCCAATCGTTCTCCTCTAAAATAAGTGCTAAATTTTGATCTACTTCATCAAAGTCTTCACAATACAAGAACTTCCCTCCATTGGCTTTAAAATTGATGGTAAAACGCTCATCAATAGGAAGCTTAATGTCAGGCATATACTTGCTTCTCTCATCGTTTTGAATACTTTCTTGAGAGTCACTAGATTTTGGACCGAAGATTTTTCGAAATAGGCTCATTTAGGGTTTGCTATTAACCAGTTAAGTCCTAGTTTTTATCAAATATATAAAATCTAAAGTAAACATTGGGTTATTTAAGATTTTTGTAATGGTCTTATTCCTCTTCAGTTATATCTTCATCGTGCTTTATAAATGGGCTTTTCCCAAAAATCACTTCCAGATTGTCTTTAAATATCACTTCTTTTACAAGAAGTTCTTCAGCTAACGACGTTAGTTTATCTTTGTTTTCTTCCAGTATTTTAATGGCACGTTGGTATTGCTCTTCTATAATATCTGAAATTTCTTTATCAATCAATTCAGCGGTTTTTTCGCTATAAGGTTTTGTGAAACCATATTCATTTTGACCAGAAGAATCGTAATAGGTTAAATTTCCAACCTTATCGCTTAAACCGTAGATGGTTACCATAGCTCTTGCTTGTTTGGTAACTTTTTCTAAATCACTTAAGGCGCCAGTTGAAATTTTATTAAAAATTACTTTTTCGGCAGCTCTGCCTCCTAAGGCAGCACACATTTCATCTAGCATTTGTTCTGGCCGAACAATTAAGCGCTCTTCTGGTAAATACCAAGCAGCTCCAAGTGAGCGTCCACGTGGGACGATAGTTACTTTTACTAAAGGCGCAGCATGTTCTAACAACCAACTAATAGTTGCATGACCAGCTTCATGATATGCGACTGCTTTTTTCTCTCCTGGAGTTATAATTTTGTTTTTCTTTTCTAAACCTCCAACAATTCTATCTACAGCATCTAGAAAATCTTGTTTTTCTACATGTTTTTTCCCTTTCCTTGCAGCAATTAAAGCAGCTTCATTACACACATTGGCAATATCAGCACCAGAGAAACCTGGAGTTTGTTTTGATAAAAAATCTGTATTTAATTCTTTAGCTTTTTTAAGTGGTTTTAAGTGCACTTCAAAAATTTCTTTACGCTCACGAACATCTGGAAGATCCACAAATATTTGTCTATCAAAACGTCCAGCACGCATTAAAGCTTTATCTAAAACATCGGCTCTATTTGTTGCAGCAAGCACAATAACGTTTGTATTTGTGCCAAAACCATCCATTTCGGTTAGTAATTGATTAAGCGTATTTTCTCTTTCATCATTAGAACCAGAAAAATTAGCTTTTCCTCTTGCACGACCAATAGCGTCTATTTCATCAATAAATATAATTGCAGGAGATTTTTCTTTGGCTTGTTTAAATAAGTCACGAACTCTTGAAGCTCCAACACCAACAAACATTTCCACGAAATCGGATCCTGATAAAGAAAAGAAAGGCACCTTAGCTTCTCCTGCCACTGCTTTTGCTAATAAGGTTTTACCTGTTCCTGGA
>CALZKX010000350.1 GCA_945788155.1 uncultured Flavobacteriaceae bacterium | reverse complement strand
CACCACCAGATAATAGCATTTCGCGTTGTACACCCTCAGGGTTTGTGCCAAAAATGAAAGCGTTTGTGCCATCATTAAAAGTATCAAAAATTAAGGATATATTATCACTTCCTCCAGCTCTAAAATCACGACGTAACGAAGGTACTATAAAATCGTTGTCAGGTGCATTTACTTTTATGCCAACGTAAAGGTTGTTGTCGTCAAACAACATTTTAATTTCGGCTTGTTGCTGTGCTTGTACAGAATCTACAGGAAAATATTGCCAAAAGTTTGTAGCTGATTGAGCATCTTCCCAAACAGACTCATTTAAATTTCCATCTAGTACAATTGGTGTGTTAATATATTTTACAACGAACGATTTACTTTGGCTAAATCCAATAAAGAATGAAAACAAAGCGAATAATATTAAAGTATTTTTCAAAGGGTCTTTTTGGTTAGTACCCATAAAAATAGAATAATAATTTCTAATGCTAATACTATTGAAAAAAATTATGTTTTTTTTAAGATTTTTTTGGGTTGCGTTTGGCTTTCTTTAAGCTTTCCATAAGCATCCATTCTATTTGACCATTGGTGCTTCTAAACTCATCTGAAGCCCATTTTTCAATAGCTTTTAACATGTCTTCATTTACGCGCAACGCGAAAGCTTTTTTCTTTGTCATTTATTCTTTTACAAATTCTACGATTAAGGTAACTAATTCTGATGATAATGGATAATCTGCAGAATAGTATGATATTAAATTATCTTCGTCTTTGGTTATGGTTTTTAAAACATGGTTCATGTTATCAATAAGGACTAATTTAGATTTTGGGTTGGCTTCATGCAATGCTATAGCATCATCAATTGGAACTTGGATGTCTTTTGTGCCGCTAAGAATTAAAATTGGAATATCGATTTTTTTTATTTCTTCTGAAGGATTAAACTTTAAGGTGCCAGTAAGCTGTATGCTATCATTACATACAAGATAATCTTCGGTAACAAATACAGATTGTGCCACAATTATATTTGTGATTATATATGCTAGTATTTGTGCAATAGTTTTCATTTTATGAATTGATTTTTTTCTGGTAATTAAAAACAAAAATGATGCCTATTAATGGCACTACCAATGTGAATATTAAAAACGGAATGCCTAGAACACTAAAACTATTCCCTTTTGAAGTTTCAATAATTTCATAAGAGATTAAAGCAAAAATGATTAAACAGAAAAGATTAGTAAAACGCACTAATCTTGAACTCAGTCTATAGTTCTTAAGAGCATTCTCTTTAGTTATGTTCACCATATAATTGTGTAAATGCGGAACTCTATTTATAACTAGCATCATTAAATAAATAAACAGGGCAATTCCTGGCAATAACCAAATGGTCAATTTGCCTCCAAAACCATCAGCTTCACCATTAGCATTAAAGTGAGTCGCTATGGTTTCTGGCAAGTCCATATAATTAATTGCAGTATATCCAATTATTAATAGGAGCAAAGTGATATTAATAAGTTCAACAATAATATCTAGAGTTTCCCAAGGCACTTTTATTTTTGGTCTCGCACTATTCATTTTATCTATTTTTATCGCGTTCAAGAACTACACTTGACCAACTTTGGCCAACATGTTTAACAATCCAGCCTTCACGAGCATATTGATTTAGTAGGTCTTCAAAATTTTGAAACCGACTTCTGAATCCTAGTTTTGGCTGTATTACTTTATATTCTTTCATAATTCTTCATCATTTCATTGATTAACATCATCTTTAAAAATTACTAATGCTAAAATCACACCTATTATAGTACCTGTTAGAGAACCATAAACAATTCCCATAGCAACATTACCAATCAAAACTCCAATAGTTGTTCCTATACTTGAGCCTAAAGCAACACCTAGAGCAATACTATATGTTTGATTTTTGCTCATTTTAATGGTTTAAAGTTCCTGTATTAAGCACTGGAGAGGCATCTTTATCTCCACAAAGAATTACCATTAAGTTGCTAACCATTGCTGCTTTACGTTCTTCATCTAAATCAACGATTTCCTTTTTGCCTAATTCTTCCAATGCCATTTCCACCATGCTCACAGCACCTTCAACAATTTTATGTCGTGCAGCGACTATGGCTGTTGCTTGTTGGCGTTTAAGCATAGCATTAGCTATTTCTTGAGCATAGGCAAGATACCCAATACGAGCTTCAAGCACTTCTATGCCTGCAATGGATAAGCGTTCGTCAATTTCTTTTTCAAGAGCTTCACTCACTTCATTTACACTAGAGCGTAGTGTAATGTCTTCTTTATGGCCTTCATCTGCAAAATTGTCATAGGGATACATACTAGCCAGTTTACGTACAGCCGCATCTGTTTGAACACGAACAAAGTTTTCAAAATTATCGACATCGAAAGCAGCTTTGTAAGTATTTTGAACCCTCCAAACTAAGATGGTACTAATCATAACTGGATTGCCAAGTTTATCGTTTACTTTTAAGCGTTCACTGTCAAAGTTACTAGCGCGTAAGGATATTTTCTTTTTAGTATAAAATGGGTTCACCCAATAAAAACCGTTCCTTTTTACGGTTCCAACATATTTCCCAAAAAGCAATAACACCCTTGAATTGTTTGGTTGCACCATGATAAAACCTGGTGCGATAAAAATGGCTGCCAATACTGCAAAAGCAGGCCAAGGACTTCGCATAGCAATTAATGATGCAATGCCTCCAAAAAACAACAATAAAAATATAAACAACATTAAGTAACCGTTTGCAGGGACAATAATTCTCTCTTCTTTCATGATATAAAATTTAATGATATTAAAATGATATCATAAAGATATAAAAATAAATCTATATTTCAAAATATATTTTGTGTATTTATATTTTTGGCACGATGATTGACTACATGTTAGTGTTACTGCATCAAAGTTTTTAAAAGTGTGGTTACTTTAATAAAACGTAGTAACAATTTTTGGTTGGTTAGTAGAAAAGCCTTGTCTCTATATAGAGCGAGGCTTTTTCATTTTTGTAAAATAATAGAAGTTTATACAGTAGCACTTTATCGATAAAATAATCAATTTAATCGATAAATGTTAAAATTTAATGTATTTCATCGAATAAATAATGTTGTTTAGCGATATTTTAAATATTAATTTTACATTTGGTGTGTACTAAAATTTAGTTTTTAGTTCAATGGATTAATTAATTAATATTTGCGTTATGTAATAGAATTAGAGACCCTAAATCTATCTTCGTAATAATAAGCAAATTAAGAAAGCCGAGGTTGAGGGACCTCGGCTTTTGTTTTATATTATTTTTTAACTTAGTAGTTTTAATATTGTAAAATGAAACGATTAGTAATTATTTTTTTAGTTTGTTGTATTTGGTCGTGCAACTCACAAAACAATCTTCCTGAAGGCTTTGACTATATCCATAACACAATTCCAGATATTCAGGCAGAATTACGCTATTTTGGAAACGATAATTTTATTGGAAAACCAATTGATGGCTATAACAATAATGTTGCAATTATGTCCACCGAAGCCATAAAGGCTTTAAAAAAAGCCCAAGACGAATTAAAACAATACAATTTATCTATTAAAATTTTTGATGGCTATAGACCACAGCAATCTGTTAATCATTTTGTGCGTTGGGCAAAGCAATTGGAAGACACTCTTAATAAAAAAAAGTTTTACCCTAAGGTAAAAAAGCAACATTTGTTTCAAGAAGGGTACATATCTTCAAAATCTGGTCATAGTCGTGGGAGTACACTTGATATGACCTTAGTTGATTTAAACACTGGCGAAGAATTGGATATGGGAAGCCCATGGGACTTTTTTGGACCTGAATCTTGGGTTGCAAATTTAGAGCTTACTTCACAACAACGAGCCAATAGAATGTTATTGCAAACCATTATGCGTAAACATGGTTTTAAATATTATGCTAAAGAATGGTGGCACTTTACTTTAGCGAACGAGCCATTTCCAGACACTTATTTCGATTTTCCAATTGAATAAGAAAAAGCTTAATGATTGCGTAATGTTTTTTTTAGTAATTTTAAAGGGAAGTATTTCAACCAATTAAATTATTATATATGTTTTCAACAAGCGTAGATCATTCCCCTTTTTTTGACGAGAATAGCGATGCATTTTATGAAGCACCTGGATTTCCATATTCACGTTTTGGAGTACATACAGATGAGGATACCGATGAAAAATTATTAACCGCTATTCATGGTAAGTCTGCCGAACTGGTTATTGTAACCAATAAACGTATTGCTGTTTACCAAATCCCTGGTAAAAAATCAATTTTCAAAAAAGTTACAGGCGAACTTATTGGTCAAATACCAGTGGTAAGCGATGTTATGGACGGTTTAGAAGCAGTAGGCGATATAAAAGGAAGTGCTAAAAATTTTAAAGGATGGGCTACAGGAAAAAATAAAAAAGAAAGATTGAGACGATTAGAAGAAGGTTTACCATCAAAAAAACAATTTAAAAATGTAGAATGGGATTTAAGAAAACCAGATGGATTAGCCATGGTTTTAAGTTACACAGATAGAATCTTAATGGTAAATGGATTTAATTGGAAAAAGAAATTTGAGGCATCTACAATTGAGCATAAGGATGTTGCGCTTTCTATTGAAATAGACAAAAATGAAGTACGACTTGCTAATGGAAAAAAGAAATTGAAAGTGAAGTTGAATAAAAAAGATAAAGAAACTTGTGATATTTTATGCTCGAATGCTGAAAAATTAAAAGACTCAAATTGGCATGTAGATTCCATTGATGGCTCTATAATCTTAAAGAATTCCTAGGTAATTCAATTTCGCCTTTTAAATATTTAACAGCCATCCCTTTAATAAAGACTCGACTATCTTGTAAACGGCAAAATAATTCGCCTTTGCGTTCTGAAATTTGACGTGCATGCAATTCATTTTTATTGAGTCGTTCTGCCCAAAAAGGTACAAGAGTACAATGAGCAGAACCAGTAACAGGATCTTCAAAAACAGCTGCTCCAGGTGTAAAGAAACGTGATACAAAGTCGGATCGATTTCCTTTTGCAGTTACAATGATGCCTCCAGGATCTAAATTAATGCCTTCTAAAATAGAAGCACTTACTTTTAAATTCTTGATGTCATCTTCTGAATCATAGACCAACATATAATCTCTTGATTTGTAAATTTCACTTGGTTGTTTGCTTAACGATGTTTTTATAATCTCTGGTAATTCTGAGGGTTTTGGTGGACGCGATGGAAAATCCATTTCTAAAAACTTATCACTTCTTGACACTTTTAGTTCACCACTCATAGTTTCAAAAATGATTGTTTCAAAATCATAATCAAGACAATTTAATATGACATAAGCTGAAGCCAACGTTGCGTGACCACAAAGGTCGATTTCAATTTCTGGAGTAAACCAACACAAATGAAAGACATTATCTTGTTTATGAATAAAGTAGGCTGTTTCAGCTAAGTTATTCTCCTTAGCTATGTTTAATAATATTTCATCTTTAAGCCATTTTTTTAAAGGGCAAACTGCAGCTGGATTACCACCAAACAACTTGTTTGTAAAGGCATCAATCTGATAAATATCTATTTGCATTTCAACTAATCTTCTTTATAACCAGGACCTCTCACTACTTGTCCAGGAGTTGCTCCAGTATGTTCACCATCTTTAAGAACTTGCTTACCATTAACAAATACATGAACCATTCCAGTTGCGTATTGATGCGGTTTAGCAAAGGTTGCGTGATCCTGTATGGTCTCTGGATTAAAAATTGCTAAATCGGCAAAATACCCTTCAGTTAGACTTCCACGTTTTTTAATTTTTAGGTTGGAAGCTGGTAAAGAAGTTAACTTTCTAACGGCTTCTTCTAAAGGAATTACCTTTTCATCACGAACATATTTACCCAGTAATCTGGAAAAGTTACCATAAGCGCGAGGATGCGGATTTGAGTTTAAGAATATGCCTTCGGACGCTAATGAACCAGAATCGGAGTTAAAGCTCATATAAGGCAAAGCCATTTGTTTTTTAACATTATCTTCACTCATTAAAAAATAAACTGTACCAACACGACTGCCATCGGCTATTACTAAATCCATAGCAGTTTCTTCTGGTGATTTACCATGTATTTTAGCTACTTCAGTCAATGTTTTTCCTGTGTAGTGGCGCAAACTATCATTTTCAAAACCGACCAATAATAAATTGTCTGAAGTGCCTGCTGCATACATAAGGTTTTCCCATTCGTCAGTTGGAGTTCTCATTTCTTTCAAAACTTTTTTGCGAATTTCTGGATTTTGCAAACGTTCGCTCCATTTTTTGTAACCACCTTCTTGAACCCAAGGTGGCATTGAAGCGTCTAATCCTGTAGCTCCAGCTGTATAATTATACATATCTGTAGTAATTTGTAAGCCTGCTGCTCTGGCCGAATCAATTTTTTTTATAACTGCATCAAATTTATTCCAGTTTTCCTTTCCACTCATTTTTAAATGATAGATTTCTGCTCTAATATCTGCTTCATTAGCAATGCGCATTAATTCATCTATACTTTCTAGAATTCTATTTCCTTCACTTCTCATGTGAGAAATATACATACCATCATATTCTGAAGCGGCTTTGGACAACTCAATCAATTCTTCTGTTGAAGAGTAAAACGCAGGCGCATAAATAAGAGACGAGCCAACACCAAGTGCGCCATCTTCCATGGCGTCTTTTATCATGGTTTTCATAGTTTCTAATTCTTCAATTGTGGGTTCTCTGTCTTCATATCCAATGGTATTAATCCTTACAGTTGTAGCACCTATAAACGATGCTACATTTGGTGAAATTCCACGTTTTACTAAAGACTGTAAATATTCATCTAAAGTGGTCCAATCGATATCGTATTTAATGTCGCCTTGATTTTCTTGTATTTCTTGCTTCACTTTATCGGTAAGTGGTCCCATAGACCAACCTTCGCCAAAGACTTCTAAGGTGACACCTTGTTTAATATCGCTCATGGAGCGTCCATCTTCAATTAGTGATTCGGTTGCCCAAGAGAGCATATTAATAAATCCTGGAGCCACGACTAAACCTGTGGCATCAATTTCAAGATTGCCTTTGGCATTTTTTAACTCACCTACTGCAGCTATAGTATCAGCATTTATGCCAACACTACCAACATAACTTGGATTTCCTGAGCCATCGGCTATGGTGCCATTTTTAATTAAAACATCGTAAGTAATAGGAGCGGAGCAACTGGTTGCTATGATTGCACATAGCAAAAGAAATTTAATTGGTTTCATATTCTTTAGGTTGTTGTTAAAATTAATAAATAAGAATCATACTTATTTTAGTTTATCTTCAATTAATGAAATTATTGAGGAACATTCTTTCCTTGTTCCTTCAATTTGTGGAATTACGAACTGTAAGTTAAACTCTAGCAAATTAAGAAAACTCTTAAAATGACGATTATTTATAAAGTATTCAGCATCTTTTCTGTAAACTTCTGCATCCTTACTTTTCGAAAAAGATACTTCTCTTTTTTTTATGACATCAAAACCAGAATCGGCTATAAATAAACCGTTAAATTCAATATGATTTAATGTAAGGTCGCTGTATAAATAGACAGCTCTGTCTTCATATACATGTTCTTCATTTAATTGAATACTTTTATAAGCGCTTCTTAAATTCAATATCCTATTTTTTATATTCTCATCTTTTATGAATCTTAAATGTGAAGAGTTTAATACTTCCTCCATAGTGTTTGAATTGGGTATAAACCTGTAAAATGGAAACAGAAAGTAATAGTGATTGTAAAATTCATCTAAATCATATTCCTTAGATTCTATCATGCCTAATAAAACTTTTGCACTTGCACTTTGTTTTTTTCTAACATTAATCAAGGTGTCTAATAGGGTTTTGTCTTTTTCCAAATCACTTATAAAGCCTTCATAATATTTCTGAGTAATGGCATCTTCTTGTTTTGATTCATTCCAATTATTGATTTGTAGTGCTATTAAAATACCAACAACCACAAGGAATATTTCACCAACGGCATATAAGGTGTACTTGCTTGATCTGTTTTCTGAAAGTAGTTTACGACGAATGTTTCTAAATATTTTTAGCATGCTTTGGTTGATAGTTTTTAGAAAAGTGTTACTTGATGGCGATTACTGCACTTGAAGGACCTGTTAAAGGCATAACCTTTGTGCTTTTAAAACCAACTTGTTTTGCCCATCCATCAAAATCGGAGGCTGTAAAATCAAAACCTTCTTCTGTTTCAATTGCCATATTTAAAGACATCATTAATCCAAATGCATTTTGCCTACGATCGTCATCAATAATGTTTTCAATAACAATTAAAGCACCACCTTTTGGTAATGCATTGTAGGCTTTTGTAATAAGCATTAGCTTGTCTTCTGTTCCCCAATCGTGTAGAATATTTCCCATGGTTATGACATCGGCTTTTGGGAAATTATTCACAAAGAAATCTCCAGAAACAGCAGTGACGCGATCACTTAATCCTAAATGATCAATATTTTCGGTAGCAACTGGAGTTACAGGAGGTAAGTCGAATGAAGTACACTTTAGATGATGATGGCGTTTTGCCAAATGAATGGACAGGTTTGCACCAGAGCCTCCAATGTCACAAATGGAATTGTAATTTGAAAAATCGAACGCTTCAGCAAGCATCATAAAATTTCCCATTTGTACACCACCCATGGCATGTAAAAATTCTCTTAATTTTTTTTCATCTGCATATATGGCTTCAAATATTGGAGCGCCTCCGTTTTTAGTTTCATTTTGTGGTTTTCCAGTTATTAACCCTGTTTCCAAATCATTCCAAAAGGGGTATAATCTATTGTTGGACATTTCTAAGATGCCTCCAATATAACTGAGTTTGTTTTTGTCTAGAAATAAATCAGTTTCGGCAGCATTACTGTAAATGGCACTTTCTTTTAATCCTTTTCTGTTTAAAAACCCTAGGGCAACCAAGGTGTCTAAAAAATCATAAAGTGATCTTTCATTAAGGCCTAGTTTGTTTTTGATCTCATTTCCAGACATTGGGTTGTGGGCTAAATAGGTAAATAAACTCATATTAACTGCGGTTAATAAAGTTTTTGAGGCCCAAAAGCCCATGCCTATTTGCATTATTTTGTCAGGCGTAATTTGGTTGGTTTTGGTTGGTTCCATTGTTAAATGTTTTAATATTAGTTATAATTAAAACATAAATAGAAATTGGTCTTAAGTAGTTTTGGAAAATGATTGTTAGGTTTTTGATGTACTAAATTTACATAAAATTGGCTTAATTAATTGATTTTATTTTTCTTTCCAATAGTTTTTAGTCAATTATTTTTTGTACACCATGAGCTAATTGATGTTTTGCATCTAGTTGAACGGTTTTTTCAAAGTTTGTTATTGAAAGGGTTAACTATTGGTCATATTCCATAATGTATTCCCATCTTTATTATAGTAAAATAAAACTGAGTCGTTTTCTGTACCGAAGTTATAAAATAGGTCAATACTTTGTTTTGCTGACAGGAAAAAGTAATTGATGTGTAAAAGATACTAAACAAAAAACCGCATCGAAATATTCGACACGGTTTAAAAATTTGATTGGTAGTTTGTGTTTTAATCTACTTCTTTTCTTGTTTGTGTAAAACCTACAAATAAACCAACACCAGCCATAAAGAATATAAGTGCTGGATATACAGCATCAGAGTCTAAACTAGAATAGGTATCCAATAGGTTGGCAATAAATACACCTAATCCAATTCCCATTAAAAGAAAGGCTAAATTAATTATAATAACCTTCCATGATGATCCTGTACGTTTTCCTAGGTTAAAAATACTTGCGTCTGCACCTTTTTCTATTAAGGCTAATCGCTCTTTGTTTCTTGAAGAAATAAATAAATAAAATACTCCGAAAATCGATCCGAATATAATTGCCATTATTGCTACTTCCATAATTGTTTGTTTTTAATTGATTATTTTTAATGTGTTCATAGCTTATGACGACAGCTTTTGAATTCTGGTTACAAAAAAAGTAAAATTTATTTTTATGTCAGGTTGAGCCTTTCGACTGCGCTCAAGGTGACAAGTTTTTTAATTTATTTACAAAAAAGTGTAACCAAACCTATACTTATATAGTCATAGTTACAAATGACCACCAACGATCAAGTTTATATAGAGGCTATTTTGAATGGCGATGCGAATGCTTTTGCGGTATTGGTGGATCGTTATAAAGATTTGGTATTTACTTTAGCCTTGCGAATGATGAAGCATACCGAAGAAGCCGAAGAAGCAGCACAAGACACCTTTATAAAGGTATATAAGTCGCTTAAAAAGTTTAAAGGCGACTCAAAGTTTTCAACATGGATTTATAGGGTAGCTTATAATACCTGTCTAGACAGGCTTAAAAAAAATAAACGACAACAATATACTGTTGAAATTAATGAATATACAGAGCATCAAGTAAAAACCTTAGATAATGCTCTGGACCAAATAGAAGCAAAAGAAAAAGAGCAAGCCATACAAGATTGTTTAGCACTTTTGCCTAGTGAAGATAGTTTTTTATTAACTTTATATTACTTTGAAGAACTATCGTTAGAAGAAATTGCAAAAATTGTTGGTTTAAAACCTAACAACGTAAAAGTGAAGCTTTTTAGAAGTCGTAAAAAATTGGCGACCATATTAAAAAGTAAATTAGATAACGACATTATTGAAAGTTATGAAGGAACATACAGAGCAGCATATAGATAAGTTAGCAAAAAAGGCGATGACCTCGTCTGGATTGAAATCGCCATCAATAGATTTTACAGCTAATGTGATGAAGAAAGTTGAAACAATTTCAATTGGTTCTTCAGTAGTTTATAGACCACTAATTACAAAGTATGGTTGGTTTGCCATTATAGCAATTCTTATAGGTGTTTCAGTATATGTTATGTTTGTAAATACAGGTAGCTCTACTTTAATTGATACTTTAGATTATAGTGTGATTTCTAATAACAAAGTGACTAATGCCCTTTCTGGAATTACCTTTTCTAAAACGTTGATGTACGCTATTGGTTTTTTTGGACTGGTATTCTTTATTCAAATACCTTTAATGAAGTACTATTTAAATAAACAATTAAATTTCTAGTTTTTGAAGTGCCAAAACGGAATTTTTAAAGCTTTAACTTTTCAAACCCTGAAAATAATCACTTTTTTAATTAACGTGAGTTCTATATAACTTCCTTACTATATTTTTGTAAAGACAATTATTGCCAGGTCGAGCGCAGTCGAGACCCTGTTTTTTTCTTAAATTAACCTCTCGACTAGTTTTACTAGCTACCTTTAAACAAAATACATTTTGTTTTTGGTAATGCTCGAGGTGACATATTAATATATAACAATGTTTTATTTATTGATTTTCAATTAGTTAATTAAATTCTTAAATAGAACTCACGTTAATTATGAAGCTACAATACGTTTTGGCATACGAATTTTAATAACTAAGGACGATAGAATAGTTATTAAACCTATAAGTAGAATAGCATATTCAATACCGAGAACATCAGCGGTAACTCCTGAAACAATGGCACCTATGGCATACCCTAAATCTCGCCACAATCTAAACGCCCCAATACTTTCGGCACGCTGGTTTGGTGAAGTAGCATCGGCAATGGCTGCTAAAAATGTTGGATATACAATGGCTGTTCCTAAACCTAAAATAGCAGAAATAGTTGCTAACTCATAAAAACCTTCACTATATGGAATTAAAAGAATAGCAACACCTTGCAATAACATTCCCCAAAACAACATGGCTTTTTTAGAATAATGATCTGCCATTTTTCCTGTAAATAATTGTCCCAATCCCCAAATAGTTGGGTATATGGCTGCAATAATACCAATATTTTCGGTAGAATAATTTAAGGACAACAAAATCATTGGTAACAAGCCCCAAATCATGCCGTCGTTTAAGTTATTAACCAATCCCGCTTGAGTAATGGAGCTCAATGTTTTATTCTTAAAAGATGTTTCAATAAATACATTTGACAACTGTTCGGTTTTTACAGTTTTACTTTCTTTATGCATAAACATTCTGGTGTCTTTCACCAATAAAATAGAGGTTAATAAGCCAATAACCGCAATGCCAATTCCTAAATAAAATGGATAAGGGGTTATGCCATAATTATCGGCAATAACTCCAGTTAAGTAAGCTACCACACCTACGGCAAAATAGCCTGCAAATTCGTTTAGTCCCATGGCCAGACCTCGGTTTTTTTTGCCAACCAAATCTATTTTCATGACGATGGTGCTACTCCATGTAAAACCTTGACTAACACCCAATAACATATTGGCAAAAATCACCCAATTCCAATGGGTTGCATAAATTAAAATAAAAGGGATGGGAAGCGCAATAATCCAACCAAAAATCAAGAGGTTTTTACGACCGAAACGATTTGCTAATCGACCTGTAAAATAATTAGCTATGGCTTTAGTGATACCAAAAGCAATGATAAAAGATAAAATGGCAGATGTTGTAGCTACTCCAAACGCAATTTCAGCAAACTGCGGAAAGATGCTTCGTTCCAAACCAACCATACCACCAACAAAAGCGTTGACTATTACCAGAATGGTAAATTGCTGCCAGTTTTCTTTGAGACCTAGTTTTATGTTGTTTGCCATGTTATTTTAAAAAACGTTTTAATTCTTTACGCTTCTTTTCCGGAAGTGCTGTATTCTCTATTGCTAAACGTAAATGTTCTTGATTCTTTTCTCTATCAAATAATAATTTGAATAATTGTGAAACAGTGATGCTTTGCTCCAGTTGTTCTACAAGTTTAAAGGTGTGACCAACCGTTACATTGCCTTCTTTTAAAACACGCGTATAGGTTCCTGGTTTACAATGAGCAATAAATTGCTCTAAAATATCCAAAGAACCCATTTTGGCAGCAAATGTAGTGCAAGGCTCTCTAGGTTGTGTCACTTGTATTAGCGCATTGCCAACTTTATAAACATCACCAACATATAGTTGCGTTTCGTCTAAGCCTTCAACAGTAATATTTTCACCTAACATACCATATTGCCAATCTAAATGTGGATATAAGTTTTGCCAATGCGGATAATGATCTGCCGAAAATAAATAGCACGCTTTATAAATACCACCATGAACTTTTCGGTTTGAAATTTCGTCGCCTTTTACCTCCTCTTTATCTAAATAAATGGGTTGGTGAGTTGGTTTTTTGAAAATACCAGTACGTTGTTGTTCGCCATTAATTGTTACAAAAGCTGGTTTAGCTAGGTTGGTAGAGACTATTTTCATAATCGATTAATTTTTACGTAATATTTTTTCCATTTTACGTCCTCTTGCTAATTCATCAATCAATTTTTCCATCTGCCTACATTGTTTATACAATTCGAATTCATCTTCTATGTCTTCAATTCGATAACCACAAACAACTCCTTTTATCATGTGTGCATTGGGATGAATTTTAGCTTTTTGAAAAAATGTTCTATAAGTAGCCTTTTCATCTATAAGTGCTTGTAAAGCATCGTCATCAAAACCAGTTAACCATCGAATTACTTGGTTAAGTTCTTCTTTTGTTCTACCATTTTTCTCCAATCTATTGAGGTAAAGTGGATAAATGGATGCAAATATCATATTTGCAACTTGTTCATTTTTTTTAACTGTTACTTTCATTTTATATAAATTAATTGGTGATAATGTTATAATAAATTCAGCTAAAATTGAAGTTTTTACACTGTTACTGAAACCAATTTAACACCAGCAAACTAAATTAACTGTTTTTTAGAACAAAGTCAATATTAATACCAACGCTTCTTTTTCTTTTTAGAAGCTTCACTTTTTCGCCCTTTTTTGTATTTGCTTTTTGGTGTTCTAGATTTATGTACAATGGGTTTTGCTTTTGGATCTAATGGATAAGGATGGTCTTCAATAACATCTAATTGTAATTGAATCAATTGTTGGATGCTTTTTACATACGCTTTTTCATCTGCCGAACAAAAAGAATAAGCAACACCTTTATTTCCTGCTCTCGCAGTTCTGCCAATGCGATGCACATAGGTTTCCGGCACGTTTGGTAAATCGAAATTAATAACAGCATCCAACTCGTCAATATCAATACCACGTGCAGCCACGTCTGTTGCTATGAGGATATTTACGTAACCGTTTTTAAATTTTTTTAAAGCATCCTGTCTTAAATTTTGTGTTTTATCACCATGTATCGTTTCAACTTTATAACCGTTTTTAAGTAGTGTTTGCTCTAATTTATCGACACCAAATTTTGTACGCCTAAAGATGAGTATTTGACCCTTAATGTTATTTCGCAAAAGATGTAAACACAATTCAATTTTATTGCGTTTTGGCACATAATACAACACCTGATTTACATTTTTTGATGTTGATGCATTTGGAGAGACTTCAATGCGCTCGGAATCTTTTAAAATGGAGTTTGCCAATTGCTCTACTTTGTAAGGGATGGTTGCCGAAAACAAAAGGGTTTGTTTAGTTTCGGGACATAAACGCTCAATTTTTTTTACATCATCAATAAATCCTAAATCCAACATTAAATCGGCTTCATCCAACACTAATATTTGAACATAATCAAGATTGACTAAATCCTGCTTGTGTAAGTCTAGCAAACGTCCTGGAGTAGCAATTAAAATATCAATACCTTTATTTAAAATATCTTTTTGTGGCTCAATGGAAGTGCCACCATAAATAACTGCCGAACGCAAATTGGTATATTTACCATAGTTTTTAAAATTTGACTCAATTTGTATGGCCAACTCTCTTGTAGGACTTATAATTAATGCTTTTATTTTTTTACCTTTTTTGGGAGCATCTTGATAATCAAACAATAATTGCAAAATTGGTAATGCAAAAGCAGCAGTTTTTCCTGTACCTGTTTGCGCTGATGTAACCACGTCCTTTTTGTCAAGTACTAACGGAATAGTTTTTTCTTGCACTAACGTAGGATTATCATATCCAGATTCGGCAATAGCTCTAAGTAAAGGTTTGTTGAGTTTTAAGTCTTTAAAGGACATATATGGTTATAATTTTAGTATGATGTTAAAGACCCCAAAGATAGGGAATGGTTTTTAAGCGTTAACCTTTCGATAAGCTAGATGCTTTAATAAATACAAAGAGGCTGCCAAAAAAATTAATGAAAAATTATAACTTGTTATTCTGAGCGTAGTCGAAGAATCATAAATATCTATATGTTAGGTATGTCGACTGCGCTCAATATGACACTAAAAATTACTTATTAGACAGCCTCTTTTTTATACATTTCCACTCGCTTTTGCGTAATATTTTTTCCGTAACCAAAAAGACACTCGAACCAATAAAATCAATGCAGGAACTTCAACCAGAGGGCCAATAACACCTGCAAATGCCTGACCTGAATTCAGTCCGAAAACCGCAATGGCAACTGCAATTGCCAATTCAAAATTATTGCCTGCTGCTGTAAAAGCCACTGATGCTGTTTTGTCATATTCTGCTCCTGTTGCTTTGGTGACGAAAAATCCAATAATAAACATTAACGTAAAATAAATAAGTAAAGGAACTGCTATAATTAGCACATCAATCGGGATTTCCACAATCAATTCTCCTTTTAGCGAGAACATAACCACAATCGTAAATAGCAATGCGATTAGGGTTAATGGTGAAATGGTCGGGATAAATTTATTTGTGTACCAATCTTCGCCTTTTAGTTTTACTAAAATTAATCTGCTTAATATTCCCATAACGAAGGGAATACCTAAATAAATGGCCACGCTTTCTGCAATGGTACCTATTGAAATATCCACAATAGCACCTTCAAACCCAAAATAGGGCGGAAGTATGGTTATGAAAATCCAAGCATAAAAACTGTAAGCAAAGACTTGAAATATACTGTTTAAAGCTACGAGACCTGCACCATATTCGCTGCTTCCTTCGGCAAGGTCATTCCAAACTAAAACCATAGCGATACAGCGAGCCAAACCAATTAATATAAGACCAACCATATATTCGGGATAATCTTGCAAAAATGAAATTGCCAAGACAAACATTAAAATGGGGCCAATTATCCAGTTTAAAATAAGTGAAATGGAAAGGATTTTTGTGTTTCTAAACACTTTGGGTAATAGCGAATAATCAACTTTTGCCAAAGGTGGATACATCATTAATATTAAACCAATGGCAATAGGTACATTGGTTGTTCCACTATTAAGTGAATTTAAAATATCAGGAAATGTTGGAATAAAATATCCAATTCCAACACCTATTGCCATTGCGACAAAAATCCAAAGCGTTAGATTTCTATCGAGAAAACTTAATTTTTTTATTGCCATTTTTTAGGAGTTGATTAGAGAGAAAACGTAAAATAATTCGGTTGCTATTTGCAGACTTCTTTCTTTATATTTTTCTTCTTGTTGTGGTGTTCCATCAAACGCTTTTGGGTCTTCAAAAGTTATTGGGATACGTTTTTCTGCACCCAGAACAAATGGACAAGCTTCATTTGCCGAATCACAAGTCATAATGGCTGCAAATTCAGTTTTTGGGTTAAAATCATCATCTAATTTTTTTGAAAACCCGATAATTGGATGTTCATTATCAGCATATTTAATGCTATAAACAGGATTCTCGTTTTCTGAAATATTGTTTATCTGAAAACCGGAGTTTTTCAAGGTTTCAACAACCATTGGGAAAAGTGTGGTGCTTTCTGTACCACCAGAATAACAAAACACGTTTTTAATGTTAAAGTAATTTGCTATGGTTTGTGCCCAAACTTGTGATAAATGACTTCTTCGTGAATTATGCGTACAGATAAAGTTGATACGAATGTCTTGACCTTTCGAAACTTTTGACTGAATAAATTCGGTTAGCGGTTGTAAAACTGCTTTACGTTCGTTTGAAATAGTTTGAGGATGTAATGCCTTAATTGATT
>CALZKX010000349.1 GCA_945788155.1 uncultured Flavobacteriaceae bacterium | reverse complement strand
GTAACAAACAAAAGGCTTTTAATACCGCAAAAGAGCTTTTAAACAAAAAGCCAAATTCCCACATAGTACATTTGGCATTGTACAAATTTTATTTGGATGATAATAACCCAAAAGAGGCTATTAACTCAATGAAAATTATACTTACAAGCCTTAAAATAAAACCAGATGCTAAAACAAAAGTTTTAAACGATTTTGTGTCATTTGTAAAAAACAATCCTGAATATGAAAGCGACCTATTGGAAGTAACCACAATAGTTGCCGATGATAATAGCGGAAAATCAAATATTGAATTGGCACAATATTATTTGCAACAGGGAAACAAAGAAATGGCATTGAAGCATTATGAAATGGCCTTAAACAAAGATTCTGAAAATTTTGAAGTCGTTAAAAATGTTATTTTACTTTATATAGACAGCAAACAACACCAAAAAGTGGTCGATTTAGCTAAAAAAACCTTAGATGCGTTTCCTTCGCAGCCCATAATTTATTTAGCCAATGGTGTCGCATTTAATCACTTAAATCGTCCTAAAGATGCTATAGAGACACTAGAAATTGGTGTTGACTATGTAATTGATAACGCTCAAATGGAAATAGATTTCTACAAACAACTTAGTACAGCATACAGAATGATTAATAATATTACCAAAGCTAATGCGTTTGCTAAGAAAGCAGAGAGCATTTTAATTAAACAATGAAAAAATTAAATAAAATACTATTATTTGTATTGCTTATACTGAGTTTTGGTTGTAAGTCGGTAAAAAATGTAGCAACCAATGGCGAGTTAGACAAGAAAATAACCTCGCGGCAATTAATAAAAGAACATACCCAAACCTTTACTAAATTTAAGACTCTTCAATCTCGTGTCAAGGTAGAATATACACAAGGGGATATGGAGCAAACCCACAGCATTAATCTAAGGATGGAAAAAAACAAAACCATTTGGTTAAGCGCAACTTTGGGTATTGTTCGGGCTAAAATTACACCAACTAAAGTCAGTTTTTACAATAAGTTGGACAACACTTACTTTGATGGGGATTTTTCGTTAATTAGTGATTTATTAGGAGTCGATTTAGATTTTAATAAAGTGCAAAGTTTATTACTTGGCGAAACTCTTTTTGACTTGAATGTAAATAGCTATACCTCAGATTTACATGAAAAGTCATACTTACTCCAACCCAAAAGACAAAGCGAACTTCTTGAGATATTCCTGCTTTTGAATCCATTACATTTTAAAATGGACTCACAGCAAATCACACAAAGTCGTAAACATAGAATGTTGCAAATAGATTATAAAAATTATCAAAAAGTGGGGAAACAAATTTTACCAAAAAATGTAAATATTATAGCTTTGGAAGGTAATTTTGAAACCCAAATTAATATGGAGTTTAAGTCAGTTTCGTTAGATAGTGATTTAAGATTTCCTTTCCGTATTCCAACAGGATTCAAAGAAATTGTTGTTAAATGATAAAGCGATTTTTTCCCTTATATAAAACATATCTCTTTTTAATTCTATTCGTTTGTGGTGCATTTGCAAATGCTCAAAACACTAAACAAAAACAACTAGAAGCGCAACGTCGTGAATTTATGCGGCAAATAAACCAATTTGAACGCCTTATGTCTCAAGGGAAGAAAGAACAAAAAACAATTCTCTCTAATCTTGACAACATTAATTATAAAATTTCAGTAAGGCAAAATTTAATTAGAATTACCAATCAACAAGCAAATAATTTAACTAGAGAAATTAACAACAATCAAAAAGAAATCACCAATCTTAGAAATCGATTGCAGATTTTAAAAGAAGAATACGCCGCAATGATTGTTAAGTCTTACAAAAGCAGGTCGGAAGAAAGTAAAATTATGTTCTTGTTATCTTCTAGTAATTTTCAACAGGCATACAAGCGGTTGCAGTACATAAAGCAATATGCCAATTATCAAAAAAAGCAAAGTGAAGAAATTAAACTTCAAACCCTAAAGCTTCAAGAATTAAACAAAAACCTCCAAGCACAAAAGCAAGCAAAACAAAAATTAATTGAATCTAATAGAATTGCTAAAAAGGAGTTAGATAACGAGCTTAAAGAGCATAAGAGCTTAATGGCTTCAGTGAGTAAAAATATTAGTAAGTATAGAACTCAAATTAGAACAAACCAAAAAGAAGTTGATAAAATAGATAAGGAAATAGAAAAAATAATTAGAGCAGCTATAACAGCTTCTAATAAAAAAGCTGGAAAATCATCCACTTCGAAAACATTTTCTTTAACACCTGAAGAAAAAGTACTAGCTTCAAATTTTGTAGCCAATAAAGGAAAATTACCTTGGCCAGTTAACGAAGGGTTTATTAAAGTACCTTTTGGAACAAAGCCTTCACCTATAGATAGAACAGTAAAAATAAAAAGCAATGGTGTAAGGATAGAGACCAATAAAGGCGAAAAAGTGCGAGCTGTGTTTAAAGGCATTGTCTTAAACATTATGGCTCCAAAAAATGGAAATAACGCTATTCTTATTAAACATGGTAATTACTTAACTATCTACAAAAATTTATCAAAAATCTATATTAAAAAAGGCGATAAGGTAACAACAAAACAAGAAATAGGTGAGGTTCGTACTAACAAAGCTTCTGGCGAAGCTATATTGAGTTTTAGTGTATGGAAAGGTCTAGAAAAGCAGAATCCCGCATATTGGATTAAGCGCTAAGTTACATTCTCACAACAATATATCCTTTTTTGGTTTTCCTATAATGTTTGCCGTTCCAAAAATAATAGCGTTTCCCTTTTACAGTCACAATTTTATGATGTTTGGGCGCAACTTTCACAACATTAGTATGTGCTGGTCGCACAGCAACTCACGATACGCAAGATGTTGTAGAAAATATAAAAGTAATTCCGAAAATTAATATAAGTGATTTCATAGTATTTGGGGTTTATTATAGGACTTATCAAGCAAAAAAAGGTTTAATTAAGGTTAATTGAAAAAGAGCGCCTTTAACTCGGTAGCATCATGAGGCTTCATTTTTCCAGCTAATACCAAACTTAACTGTTTGCGTCGTAAAGCACCATCAAAACGAATTTGTTCTTCATCCGTTTCAGGGATAATTTCAGGAATTTTCACAGGGCGACCAGTTTCATCAACCGCAACAAAAGTATAAATAGCTTCATTGGCTTTTGTACATTCGCCAGATTCCCTATCGTCTATCCAAACATCTAAATACACTTCCATAGACGACCTAAAAGCCCTTGAAACCTTTGCCTCGACGGTTACCACACTACCTAATGGCACAGGATGTTTAAATGCGACATGATTAACTGAAGCTGTGACTACAATTCTTCTAGAATGACGTCTAGCAGCAATACTTGCAGCACGATCCATTCGAGCCAATAACTCACCTCCAAATAAGTTGTTTAAAGGATTGGTTTCGCTTGGCAAAACCAAGTCTGTCATTATTGTTTTAGAGTCGTTAGGATGTTTAGCTTCCATTAAAGATTGATTAATTTATATTTCCACGAAAGCGGAAATCCATATTAGAAACACAAAGGTAAGCTGCTTTTAACAACTAAAGAAGTAAAATTTAATTAAGTTTTTTTACTAATAGCCAAGCATCAGGATTGTGCGTTTTTTTAATTTTATAAAGCTCACGCTGTGCTTCAGCTCTTGTTTCGTAGCTAGAATACACTACTTGGTGTAAGCCATATTTATTGGCGCCAATTTTTCTTGCGCTAAAGCCTTCGGCTTGTAGTTGATTTAACTTTTTTTCGCTATTATCTTCTATACGAAAAGCACCTGCAACAATATGAAAATTACCGCTTTGTTTTGCAACATTTAGGGTAACAGTTGGTAAAGGATTTTCAATTATAAACGTTGCTTGTTGAATTTTGTTTTCTATTTCTTGAGTGGCTTCTTTTTGAGCTAATTGATT
>CALZKX010000348.1 GCA_945788155.1 uncultured Flavobacteriaceae bacterium | reverse complement strand
CCTGTAACGCTTCCTGTTTTATCTATTTTAAACATCACTCGTATGGTTTGTCTACCAGATAACCCTAAATCTCCCGCTAAATCTGTATTAAACTTTTTTTGTACAAATTTTGAAATCTTGTCGGACATACATTTTCTTTTCACATCATTACTCCCTTTTTCACAACCTGGGAAAACTGGGACATTTTCAATAACTGAAAAAGGAACCTCAATATCTTCTTCTACTTCTTCTACAAATACTTCATCTACTTCAACAATTTCTTCTTCTTCATCTGTTTCTGTAGACTCAATAACAGTTTCTTCAATTTCCTCTTCATCTTCCACTATCTCAATTACTTCAGGTGCAGCTGGAGGTGGAGGTGGAGGTGGAGGTGTTTGGATTTGCTCTGTGATTGGAATTTCTTCATCATCTAATTCATCCATATTTAACTGACCAATATCAATAGCTTCTTTATCGTAAGTCTTATAGTTAATAGAATAATTAGTAATTAATAGCATTAAAGCAAGACCTACAGCAAAATAAATTGAACTGTTTCTTCTTACATCAGCATTCAAATTCTTTTTAGGTTCCATAATTATTTTTTTTTCGAGAACGGTAAAATAACCAATAATTTGCTAAAAAAGCAAGGGTTTATAAATTTTTAACGATTGTTTTATTTCTTATTGTTAAAATAAGAGAAATAATAGTAGCTCCAACTATATTTGCTGCAATATCTTCAATTGAAGCATCTCTGGTAGTTGTTAACTGCCCTTGTAATACTTCAATAATTGTACCAAAAGCAATAGAAACAACAAGAGCTATAGTTATTGCGTGCTTATTTTTTTTGTTGTCCAGTACTTTATACCACAAAAAACATAATATCCCATAAGCTAGTAAATGATAGATTTTATCTTCATAGTTAGTCCCAAAATAAGGTAACCCATCATTACTGACCAAGCATATTGCGGCAAGAGTAACCGTGTACGTTATTGCCAAAAAGAAAAATACACGTTTATTAAGCACTTATTAAAGCCTTGTAATCGTCGGCAGAAAGTAATGCATCAAACTCTGAAGTGTTAGAACATTTTACTTTTATCATCCAACCCTCTCCATAAGGATCTGTATTTACTTTTTCTGGTTCGTCTTCTAGAGATTCATTAAATTCTATAATCTCTCCTGTTACAGGTAAAAACAAATCCGATACTGTTTTAACTGCTTCTACTGTTCCAAAAACTTCTTCAATATCAAGTGTTTCATCAACAGTTTCTACTTCAACATAAACAATATCTCCTAATTCGCTTTGGGCAAAGTCAGTAATTCCTATGGTTACAACATCACCATCAATACTTACCCATTCGTGATCTTTAGTGTATTTTAATTCAGATGGAATATTCATGAAAATATAATTTTTTGGTAAATATGTTAGTTTTTTATTTAATTTCCAAAGTTATATCGTAAAGTTAAGCCTGATCGAATGGATGTTTGTGGGAATGCCGTAGAAATCGCATATTCTGAGAATGTATAATCAAAGTAGAAAATACCAGTAAGATTCTTACTAAAGGCATAATCGGCTGTATATTTAAGTCCCCAAATTGTTTGTCCAGCTGTTACTTGATTATTCTCTAAATCCAGATATCTTATAATGGTTTTATTTTCCCTAATCGATATATCGGCTTTCATATTAAGATCGCTTTTAATAACATTTCTTGGACCAGCCATTTTAGAGTTTATTTTAACATCTTTAATTCTTAGACCTAGACCGAAAATATATTCGCTACCCTTAATTTCGGTTAATAAATTATTGTCGAAGCTTAAAAACAGGCGACGGTCTTTTTTGATTTCAGCTAAAATTTTCATTGAATTTTTCATTTCAAAATCCAATTTTACCAAAGGACTAAACATTTCGGTCAATGCGACTGCACTAAATAGCGTTTTGTTCTTATAATTTCCAGATTGATCTAGAGTATTAGGGTCTTGGGATGCATAATCTGCATTTGGGTCGAATGCATTATAATCTAGGTTAGACCTGAATTGATTAACGGTATATACCGAATTATAACCGTGTGTTACTGAGAAACGCTTAAAGTGTTTTTTAAACCATGGCAGTTTCATTAAGCCAGTATATTTTAAGGTCCAATTTGGGATTGGAATATCCCTAAATGCTCCAAGAGACACCTTATTAGCATCTTTACCAGTATAAGCCGATAAAAACGCAGGTAATAACACTGCTTGATTTGTTTTGCCAAAACCTAGAGGGTAACCCTCTGCATCTAAATTTGCTGGGTTATTTATATCGACTCCTGCTTCTGTTGCAAGCCTTTGGGCAATTTCCAATCTATTTGCCCTAAAATCATCAAAGGTTGCCGATCCATTTTCGTCACTACTACTAAAAGCAGTTTTAATCATGGATATGGATATATTAAAGTTCCCAAAAGCGTTTCTAATGAGTGGGTTATAGTTATCACTAAAACCATTATTATTACCATCAATTGTATTAAAGCTTTCTGTTAAATTTTCATTATAGGTTCGCCCTCCAGTAAGATCTATTTTTAAATCTTGTATTGGCTCGAGAGCTGCCGAAAAATCTAATACTTTAGATGCTTCCTGAGTAAATTGTTGATTAAACTCTGGAAACACAGTTAGCCATCCATTTCTAGCGGCTAGATATCTAATATCTCTTTGACTACCAAAAGTAAATCCAAAGGTAGGTTTAAGTGTTCCAATAAACCCAGGTGTTTCTAAATATCCTGGTAAAAAAGTACTGTTACGTTGTGTGTAATTAACTTGAATTCTCTTTACGCTGGTCAATAAATCTATGGCAGCATTGTATAGGCCATTCTTTTTAGGTGTTGCTGGTTGTGCTCGTGGTTGACCGCTTGGTGGCACACCTTTTGCAGACCCAGATCTTGTATTATTTGTTTTTCTAGTCAATCCTAAATACCTATATAAGCGGGTCATATCTAAATTGGTGTTTAGGGTATGCGAGCTTGCATTAGATACCGAGTTCCCTAAATCGTATGTTTGTCCATTAATGGTTAAATCTCCATAAAGATCGGAGCCTTTTTGCCATAGAAAATCGCCTGTATAAGCATAAGTTGCCCTTAAAAATTCTAGAGCTGGTATTTTATTTAAAGGGAGTTCGTAATTAATGCCTAATTGCTGATATTGTCTATTTGGATCTCCAACATCGAAGAAACCGTCCCAAACATCTTTTGTAGGGTCTTGTGCGCCATTTAAGATATCGTCAACAAAATAATTACGAACAATATTGTTATTAGACGCCGAGAAGTTTAAATTTAAAGCATCTGTAATGTTATAATTAATAATGTATTGGAAGTCGAAGGTATAATTTCTTCTATATAACTCTTCAATGCCAATATTTGCACCTCCTAAATCAAGGTCTCTAAATTTTAGTTTATTAAATTGTCTAATAAAATCTGTATTTACAGAAATACTTGTTGGCAATAAATTAAAATTGAAGTCTTTTAAAATTTTCCAGTATTTCCCTTTAAATAATGAATCGTTCTTTTTAAAGGGTTCTATTTTAATAGGATCAAAACTGAAGTTGTAATTGGCGCCAACCCTTACATTTTGGTCTAAAGAATTTTCAATTTCAAAATTTCTTTGTTCTACCTGATTGTATGAATAGTTTAATGTAAGGTTTTCAGCATCGTAAAATTTTGGTTTTGCCTCACCTGTTCTTTGTTTTCTAACACCTATAAAATTGATGCTTTGTCTTTTGGTGTAATCTTCAGATTGTTGCCTAATGGTTTCTCTTTCTGTACTTGTAGCAGCAGCATCCAAACGGTCTTGGAGTTTAACATCTTTATATTGTTGGTCATATTCTGGCGTAATAATTTCTTCACTTTGACCATAATTAAAAGGGATTTGAACTCCCCATTTCTTTGGAAGCAATTGTCCTAAATTTACATTAGTAACAACATCGTATTGTTTAATATCCTCTCTACTTCTTTGATTTGGGCCTTGTTCTATAGTTCCAAAACCTGTGGTACTGCGTCTTCCTGTTGCGCTAATATCCATAAAGTCAGCAATATTGGAATCCATACTAGCTATGGCTGCCCAACCACCTTCGTTATCCATATCAGATAAACGCAATTCGTTAAACCAAACCTCGGCACAAACATCTATACTTTCTAATTGTTGATGAGAGTTTTTGATACCAACCATTAAAGTTCTAATATCTCCAAAATTAGGGTTACCTTTAATAGCTACACGTTGTTGACCAATGGTATATGGTGAAAATTCAGGGACATTTGTTTGGTCTAAAACGCCATCAATTACATCATAGAATGTTGGCTCTAGGTTACCTAAAGTTCCCGCCGAAATACCAAGTGCTTTTATTTTTGCCAATACTTCTATTGGGAGGTTAATTTCGTTTTCTGGTTTCCAGACCTCAGATTCACTTGTTGAACCTGTTGTAGAAACAGCCAACGGAATTTCAATTTGATAATAGTTTTGTGTAAAATCGTTACCCATTCTAATAAACCCAACGGCATCACCATCTTGCAATCCCAATCCAACACCTTCTTCGGCATGAATAAACATTCGCAGTTTTTTAAACTGGCGCATATCTACATTAATATTTTTATATACTGCTCTAGAATCTTCGGGTTCTAACTTACATGTATTGACTACTAATGACTGCTCATTTTGCCTTACAATTGTGTTGTTGTTATTAAGCTGTTCTCTTTCAACCCCTGGAGGAGACACGTAGCGTCCGTCATTTTCTTGTATCCCAATTATACCAACGCTAAAGTCGGTACCATCTGAATCGTTATTTGGGTCGTCATCCAAAGATTGTTGGTAGCGTCTCCAATCGCTTCTTACTAGGTCTAAAGATCCAAAACGCATAACTGTGTTTTCAGAAAATTCAGACAGGTACATACGCATAAAACGGATGGATCTAAAATCGGTTATTCCTCCTATTTGATTTGTATATGCTGTTAATGGAATTCTAAATTGATACCATCGCACTTGCTCCGAATCGCCATTTGGAAGTGCTACAGTAACTTGTTTTCTATCCTTAATTAGTGCGTTATTTATGTTTGCTAAACTAGAAGGTGAAATATCCAATTCGTATTCGAAATAACTATCTATGGTATTCATGGTGTTATCCCTGTTAATATCTTCTACATCAGGCTCTGTAGTAGAACCTCTGTTAGTTTGGGTAAATGTATCGGGTGAATTTCCTTCAAACCCATTATATTTTTTATAGCGCTCAAAGACATTCCCCTCGGTATTAAGGAAATAGGTATAGTTATCGTTTGCAGGATCTTCTAGACTTGAAAATGGAGAAAATGCAATTCCTTCTTCGTTATCATCGTAACCATCCAGTCCAACATCTTGATTCGTCCTGTCTTGGCCTAAAGTAGAAAATGCATAAATTAAAGCTTGGTTTTGCGGTGCCACACTTCCCCAAACGGTTTGTGGTAACGTGCTTATGTCTCCATTTTCCGGCAATCCATTCTCATATAATTTTCTACCATCTTTTAAAATATCTTCAGAAATATTTCCAAGATTTAAAGTTAACTTACCTCCAGGGTTTGTTAAATTTTCTAAAAAAGGGTCTTGCAACCAAAATTCAATATATTCTACATTGGCTTGTTCAAAATCGGTTGATGTTAACTGCCTTGTAATACCTGCCCAAGAAT
>CALZKX010000347.1 GCA_945788155.1 uncultured Flavobacteriaceae bacterium | reverse complement strand
TTATGCAAAGCATCAAGATAATTTATAATTCTATATAAAATTACTTCTAAAATAAGTTTCATTTCATTTGTGTTACTCTTAAATTTGAGAAACAAAATTAATACACAATGAAATTAGTATTGTCTCCAGCAAAATCGTTGAATTTTGAAAGCGAATTGCCAACCAATGAAACTTCAGAATCTTGCTTTTTAAAAGAAGCTGAGCGCTTAAATAGATTGCTTAAAAAAAAATCTGCCAGAAGCCTATCAAAGCTCATGAAAATTTCACCAGCTTTGGGACAACTTAATTACGAACGCAATCAAGAATGGCATTTACCCTTTACAAAAGCCAATGCACGACAAGCTATTTATGCATTTAGTGGTGATGTTTATAGAGGTTTGGATGCTTATAAAATTCCGAAGGAAAAATTGGATAAGATCCAGGATACAGTTAGGATTATTTCAGGCTTGTACGGAATTTTAAAACCAATGGATTTAATTCAGCCTTACAGACTGGAAATGGGAACCAAATTCCCAGTTGGTAAAAATAAAAACCTATATGAGTTTTGGAAAAAGAAAATCACCCAAACTTTAAATGATGAGTTGGAAGATGGTGAAGTGTTCTTAAATTTGGCAAGTAATGAATATTTTAAAGCTATAGATGCAAAAACATTAAAAGTTCCTGTGATTACAGCTGTTTTTAAGGATTTAAAAAATGGTGAATACAAAACCATAATGACTTTTGCAAAATTAGCACGTGGTTACATGACGCGTTATATTATAGATACAAATGCGAATACTATTGATGATATAAAAGGCTTTAATTATGAAGGCTATGGTTATAGCGATTCTATGTCTACTGACACAGAATTAGTATTTATAAGATAAAAAAAGCGGTAAAACCTTACCTATTTTTTGTCATCCTTTTTTGTTGCTGCCTTTTTCTTTGGAGTAGCTTTGGGTTTTGCTGCAGTCTTAGCAGCCTTAGCTATAGTAGAGGTTGGTTTAGCCTTAGTTTTGGCAGTAGCGACTTTAGGTTGTGCTTTAGCTTTTTTTCTCGGACGTCTAACACCATAGGTTCCGATTGTTATTTTTCCACGTCTTGATTTTTTATCGCCTTTCCCCATGAGTAGCTATTTAATGATTAGTGCATTAAAAATACTACTTTTAAAACCTAATTCAAAACCCAATGTTTTTTCATCAGCACCCATATAAGCCTTTTATTAAAGAAAATACCACAAAGCTTATCGTTGGCACATTACCACCACCTCGTTTTTCCACAGGGAAACTATTGGAAAAAGATGTAGATTTCTGTTATGGAAGTTACTATAATTCTTTATGGTTATACATTGATAAAATTCATAACCTTGGATTACGTTTTAATAATTCACAAGAAGCCATTAACGAGCGAAAACAATTTCTAATTAAGCATAAAATAGGTGTTTGTGATATTGTTGAAAGTGCAGAAAGAGAAAAAATTGACGCTTCCGATTTGGGCATGAAAAATATAAAATTACGAGATATTTTGGGCTATTTAAAACAATACCCAAAAATTGAAACCTTATTATTTACTGGTGGAAACAGCAAAAATGACCTGAATATTTTTTTAGAAAACACTTAAAGGATTATGGTTTGAAGTTGGAACTTGTCTCTAACGAAATACCAAGAGTCCACAAATTTAATCTTTGTCATTCTCTACAAAATGAAAAATCTCAACGCATCATTAAAACAGTCTCTTTAACCTCAGGTTCTGGAGCTGCAAATATTTCAATAAGTAGAACATCTTTTTATAAGAAACAAAAAGCTAAAAACCCCAACTTTAACACATTCGATTTTAGGGTATTGCAGTACAGAAAGTTTCTTTAGCTTTTAGACCAGACAACATAAATAATATATAATAAACCTGGAATAGCGAATGAATTTATTAAAAAGCTTGCCGCCAATTCTGGACGAAGAATATGGAATATCATTATGCCTCCAACTGTTATTAACCCACCAATACTTTCACGTTTAAATGCAATTAACAAACCTATTATGGTACTAATTGGGAATAATAATAATGCAATTACATCCGAATTATTCATTGCGACTATATTTGAGTCTGAAAATATTTCAGCAAAGGTCATAATCAATAAAAAAACAATGACAAAAGAGCCTAAAAGTCTTGCCGACCAAAGAATTATTTTTAAGACTCTTTGTTTTTGCACTTAGTTGTTTTTAATGGATTGTTCTCACTAAGGTAACTAATTAAAAATAATTAAGTGGTTTCGTGGCGATTATAGGATAATTAATTGCTTGTTTTCTTGCTGTAATTAAGAATTTCTTTAGGGAGTTGCTTTCCTTTGTTTTTTGCTAAGTACCTACGTAGAACACCACCTTTAATATGATTAATATCAAATTCTATAGAAAAAGCATTTGGATCTGCTTTGTCTATAACGCGATGCATTTTTCTAATATCAATTCGATTTATAACAGTGTGGATAATATCAAATTCTAGCATTTCGCCACTACTTCCATAACCTTTTTCACCTTTGTAAATAGTCATTCCAGCACCAAGTTCGTTTATGATTGCCGATTTAATTTCTTTATGCTTTTTTGAAACGATCATCACACCAATAAAATCTTCAAATCCTTCAATAAGCAAATCAATGACTTTTGCAGTGACAATATAGGTGAGAATAGAGTACATTGCAATTTCTACCGAGAGCACAAATGCTGTAATACCAAATAAAATAATATTGAAGTATAAAATAATTT
>CALZKX010000346.1 GCA_945788155.1 uncultured Flavobacteriaceae bacterium | reverse complement strand
TTTGATGTTTTTCAAATGCTGAACTCATAAACTTTTTCTTGTTAGCGTAAAAATATAAAAGTATCTTTAATCTATAATTATAATAACTAAAACATATGAACATTGTTGTAGTAGGTGCTGGAGGAGTAGGAGGCTATTTTGGAGGAAAATTAACACAAGCAGGTTTTAATGTCACTTTTGTTGCCAGAGGAAATACACTTAAAGCAATAAAAACTAATGGATTAAAAGTAAAAAGTATCAATGGTGATTTTACTGTACATCCAAAAACAACAGACAATTTTAATGAGCTAAATAATATAGACTTAGTAATCCTAGGTGTAAAATCATGGCAAATTGAAGATGTAGCCAAACAGATTAAAGAAGTTGTTACCAAAAATACAATGGTGTTACCTTTACAAAATGGTGCTAATAATGCGGATAACTTAAGAGCTATTTTGCCCCAAGAAATCGTACTAGCAGGATTATGTAAAATTGTGAGTAAAATTGAAGCGCCTGGAGTGATTGACCATTTTGCATTTGAACCTGAAATTGTTTTTGGAGAGTATGACAATCAAAGTACAAAGCGGGTTCAAAAAGTTGCTACACTACTTGATAAAGCTGGAATAAAAAACAGGGTTTCTGATGATATACATTTAGATATCTGGAAAAAATTTCTATTTATAGCTACCATTAGTGGTATTGGAGCTATGACACGCTCTGTTTTTGGTGTCATTAGGGCAGATGAAGAGTTAAGGCAAATTATGTATCAAACTGCCAATGAAATTGTTGCCATTGCGAATGCTAAAGGTATAGGGTTATCTAATGAAGATATTGAAATGGTACTTAAAGTGGTGGACAATTTGAACTACAAAACAACAGCGTCCATGCAGCGCGATATCATGGAAGGACGACCTAGTGAACTCGATAATTTTAACGGTTACATTGTAAGACAAGGTAAAGATTTGCACATAACAACTCCTGCAAATAGTTTTACCTATCATTGTTTACTACCTCAAGAAAGAAATGCTCGAGGATTAAGTTAGTGTTGCTTTAGGTTTTCTGCTTATTAAATATACACCCGAAACTACCAATAAAGTGCTTAATATTTTAACCAAGTTAATGTCTTGTGCATATTCACTACTTCCAAATCCATAAGCATAGATACTTACCATAATAAAACTCACTGCTGGTTGTAAATACACATAACTTCCACTAACAGAAGGTGACACATAATTCAATGCGTAAATGTTAAATAAGTAGGCGAAAAATGTTGTAAAAATGACCACAAACCCAATTACTAAATAAGTATTTAAATCAAATGCTGCAAAATCGGTTAACAATAAATCACCTATGCCAAACGGAAACATAAAAATAAAACCAAACAAAAAGACCCAACTAATTAGTGTGATAGAGTTGTATTTTTTCATTAATGGTTTTACGATTACCAAATAGAGCCCATAACTACAAGCATTTAGAAACACTAATAAATTACCCAAAAACGAACTAGTTCCTTCTGCTGTATTTCCGTACCAAATAAGCAATACTGCACCAATGCCGCCAATAGTAATTCCGAGTAATTTATTTAAAGTAATTTTTTCCTTAAGTAGAAATGCACTAAAAATTAAAACCATAACAGGAATAGAGGTAATAATAATAGAGGCATCAATAGGTGAAGTCAGGTTCAATCCATTAAAAAAGAGTAATTGATTGGCTGCTGCACCAAGCAAGCCACAAATTGCTAGTCGTAGCATATCTTTTTTAGCAATTCGCTCTTTTATAAAAAATTTAATAATCCAGAATAATATAGCGCCACAAAACAAACGAATAAATACAAAAGCAGAAGGACCTATTTTGTTAGGCATGATACCTTTGGCAATCAAATAATTTGCTCCATAAATAACATTGGCACCAAGTAAGGCTAAATGCGCTTTAAACAAATTGCTTTTCAATATTGGAAGGTTTAATCAAAATCTATTATGTTCAAAAGTAAATCTAATATTTCACAATTTTGATTTTAGTTATTAAAACTAGCGTATTTATTAAATATAAAGGTTTTACAGTTTGTTTATAAACCGTAAATTTGCGCTTTTAATTACCGAAAACATTACGATGAAATACCATTTCAACGAGATAGAAAAAAAGTGGCAAGACTATTGGGCAAAAAACCAAACGTTTAAAGCAACCAATCCCTCTTCCTTTGGAGGAGGTCAGGAGGAGGCTCCTAAGTATTATGTGCTGGATATGTTTCCTTATCCATCTGGCGCTGGATTGCATGTTGGGCATCCATTAGGTTATATTGCCAGTGATATTTATGCACGTTACAAGCGTCATAAAGGATTTAATGTCTTGCATCCTCAAGGTTATGATAGCTTTGGGTTACCAGCAGAACAATATGCGATTCAAACGGGTCAACATCCAGCAATTACGACGGAAGAAAACATTAAGACCTATCGTCGTCAGTTAGACCAAATTGGGTTTTCGTTCGATTGGTCTCGTGAAGTGCGTACGTCTGACCCAAGTTATTACAAATGGACGCAGTGGATTTTTATTCAATTGTTCAACTCTTGGTATAATAAGGATGCTGATAAAGCTGAAGATATTACTGAATTGATAAAACGATTTTCTTCGGAAGGAAATACAAACGTAAATGCAGCTTGTGATGATAATGTAACTATTTTTTCTGCTGAAGAATGGAATGGGTTTTCTTCTGAAAAGCAACAAGAAATATTATTGCAATATAGATTAACCTATTTAGCTGAAACCGAAGTAAACTGGTGTCCAGCTTTAGGAACTGTGTTGGCGAATGATGAAATCGTAAATGGTGTATCCGAACGTGGAGGACATCCTGTAATCCGTAAAAAAATGACACAATGGAGTATGCGAATTTCTGCTTATGCAAAGCGTTTACTTCAAGGACTAGAAACTATTGATTGGCCTGAGCCACTAAAAGAAATTCAACGCAATTGGATTGGAAAATCGGTTGGTGCGTCTGTAACCTTCAATGTCATTCCAAATGTCACCCTGAGCGCAGTCGAAGGGTCACATAAAATCGATGTATTCACCACACGTCCTGATACTATTTTCGGTGTGAGTTTTATGACCTTAGCTCCAGAGCATGAGTTAGTGTTGCAAATTACAACACCAGAACAAAGAGCTGAAGTTGAAGCTTATATTGAAGCAACTGCAAAACGTAGCGAACGCGATAGAATGGCAGATGTAAAAACCATTTCAGGTGCTTTTACAGGAGCCTATGCAGAGCATCCTTTTTCTAAAGAACCAATTCCGATTTGGATTGGCGATTACGTATTAGCTGGTTACGGAACAGGTGCTGTGATGTCTGTACCATGTGGTGATCAACGTGATTACGATTTCGCGCAACATTTCAATATTCCTATTCCAAATATTTTTGAAGGTGTCGATATTTCTGAAGAGGCTTTTGCTGATAAGGAAAACACCATTATTGCTAATAGCGATTTCTTAAATGGATTAAGCTATAAAAAAGCTGTCAAAAGGGCTATTTACGAATTAGAAAAACTAGGTCAAGGTCAAGGAAAAACCAATTACAGATTACGTGATGCAGTGTTTAGCAGACAGCGTTATTGGGGTGAACCATTTCCAGTATATTATGTAAACGGAATGCCTCAAATGATTGACGCAAAGCATTTACCAATTACCTTACCAGAAGTAGAAAAATATTTACCAACCGAAACAGGCGAACCACCTTTAGGAAATGCTAAAAAATGGCATTGGTTGCAATATGGTGACGAAGCTAATGTGGTATCAAAAGAGGAATTTGAGAATTCTTCCCCTTTGGAGAGGTTAGGAGGGGCTTTAGAACTCAACACCATGCCTGGTTGGGCAGGAAGCAGCCAATACTTTAACCGTTATATGGATCCTCAAAATGATGATGAAATATTTTCGCAAGAAGCCATTAACTATTGGCAACAAGTCGATTTATACATTGGAGGAAGCGAACATGCCACAGGGCATTTATTATATTCACGTTTCTGGCAAAAGTTTATGTTCGACCTTGGATTAGTGCCTTATGATGAGTTTGCGAAAAAACTGATTAACCAAGGGATGATACTTGGGACGAGTGCTTTTGTTTTTAAGGCGAGACCTTTTATAAAGATAGAAGATAGATTTTATGGATTAAAAGAATTTTTAAATATCTATTTCTCTATTGATGTTCTAAATGGTGAAGAGTTTGTTGAGAATGTCAATGGTACAAATTTAATATTAAAATGGCTTGACGAAAAGTGGCCAATTGCATTGGAAGGCCAAGAAAGTCATCTTTTTGATGAAGAGGTTATACTCGCTTTACAAATTAGGCATCCAAACAAGTATGATTTATTAAACAAAATAAAGAATAAAGTCTATTTTAAATTATATCAAGAAATTAGAGTTCCTGTTGAATTTGTTGATTCTTCTGATTGTTTGAATATTGATGGACTTGTTGACTGGTCTAATACCCAATATATAAATGCACGTTTTGTTGGTAATCAAGATGGAACGTTTAAAGTAAAGCGAGACGTCGAAAAAATGTCCAAATCCAAATACAATGTGGTTAATCCAGACAACATTTGCGAGCAATATGGGGCAGATAGTTTGCGTATGTATGAAATGTTTTTAGGGCCTTTAGAGCAATATAAACCTTGGAATACAGCAGGTATTACAGGTGTTCATAATTTTTTAAAAAAGCTTTGGAAGCTTTATCATCAAAGTGAAAACGGAAGTTTTTACGTAACGAGTTCCCCTCCTTCGGAGGGGTTAGGGGAGGCTCTTAAAACACTTCATAAAACCATTAAAAAAGTAGAAGAAGATATTGAGAACTTTTCGTTCAATACATCAGTTTCAACTTTTATGATTGCAGTTAATGAGTTAACAGCACAAAAGTGTACAAGCAAAGCGATACTAGAACCATTGTTGGTATTGATTTCACCTTATGCACCACATATTGCTGAAGAGTTGTGGAGCCAGTTAGGTCATAACGAATCTATTTCAACTGCATCTTTTCCAAAATTTGATGAAAGTCATTTGGTAGAAAGTACTAAAAATTATCCAATTTCGTTTAATGGTAAAATGCGCTTTACTATGGAATTGTCTTTAGATTTAAGTAAAGAAGATATTGAAGAAGCTGTTCTTGCGAATGAAAAAACTAAGGAACAATTACAAGGTCGCGAACCTAAAAAAGTAATTGTGGTTCCTGGAAAAATCGTAAATATTGTTGGCTAATTCCAAGACCTCACAGGTTTCGAGAACCTGTGAGGTCTTGTGAGGTAATTAAAAACCTTCCGTTACTTTGTGACACTTTCAATTAAAAAGAGAAGGAGTTTTTTAAGTGTGACTGACAAAATTTCTTAACTTTTATTTGGCTCATTATTTGTTATAATAAAGTAACTTTACATTAATAAATTAGAAAAAAAATGATTGGATATTATATATTAATTGGAGCTATTGCTCTAGTAAGTTGGTTAGTGAGTAACAAACTAAAACAAAAGTTTGCACAGTACTCTAAAGTGCAATTGCGAAATGGTATGACTGGAAAAGAAATTGCCGAAAAGATGCTTTCTGATAATGGTATTTTTGATGTAGAGGTTATTTCGGTTCCAGGACAATTAACAGATCATTACAACCCAAAGAACAAGACAGTAAATTTAAGTGAAACAGTTTATAATCAACGCAATGCCGCAGCTGCTGCAGTCGCAGCGCATGAGTGTGGACATGCTGTACAACATGCCAAAGCGTATAGTGCTTTAGGAATGCGTTCTGCCCTAGTACCAATTGTTAGTGTTACCTCAGGCATGTCACAATGGTTGGTTATTGGTGGACTTATTTTAGGAGGAGCTGCTGGTGTTGGAATGGGATATTGGGTTGCTGTTGCTGGTTTAGTATTTATGGGTTTTGCAACCTTGTTTAGTTTTATAACCCTACCTGTTGAATATGATGCTAGCAATAGAGCCTTAGCTTGGTTAAAGAACAAAAACATGGTATCCCAAGAAGAGTATAAAGGATCGGAAGATGCACTTAAATGGGCTGCACGTACTTATTTAGTGGCTGCAATTGGAGCACTAGCATCTTTATTATATTGGGCGCTTCAGGTTTTTGGGGGACGCGATTAATTTTCTTATGAAATACATACACTAAGCTTGAGTACTAAGTTTGAGTATCGGTGTCACTTAAAGTGACACCGATACTCCTTTAAGAGACACCGATACTCCAGACATCGACATCAGGTACTTTAAAGGAAGCATCAAATAATTTTGTTTGAGTTTTTTCTACTTTTATGGCAGGAAAAAGATCTTGAATTGTAGGAGCTTTTACTTTATTAAAACAGGCCTCACAGGTTTTAAAAACCTAAAACTTCAAAAAGAAAAAAAACATTTATATCTTAATCTGCCTATTAATTTGTTGCTGTAATGATATAAAGGTTTCCGTTCTTGAAACACCTTGAATTGTTTGTATCTCCTTATTTAAAACATGCATTAGGTGCTCATTATCCTTACAAAGAATTTTTATTAAGATACTCCAGTTTCCAGTAGTATAATGACACTCCAATACTTCAGGGATTTTTTGTAATTGTTTGACAGCGTCTGGGTTATTCATGGCTTTATCTAAATAAATACCAACAAATGCCATGGTTGTATAACCTAATACTTTTGGGTTAATTATAAATTTAGAACCAGCTAGTAAACCAGATTTCTCCAGTTTTCGTAGCCTTTGGTGAATGGCAGCTCCAGAAATTCCAACTTGTCTTGCAATCTCTAAAACAGGTGTTCTAGCATCGTTCATTAATGCACGAAGTATCTTTTTGTCAATACCATCTATATGTAAGTTTTGATTTATAAACTTCATTCGTTTTTATATTTCATAATAAAACATAAAAATACTAAAAGCATATCAAACTGAAAGTTTAAACGCTTAGAGGATTATAGCCTAAATAAGCCACTTCTTTTTCTTTAAATACAATCCCGAAGTCTTCCAATTCTTTCAAAATAGGTTCATACACTTCTTTTAAAATTGGGATTTGAACACCTGGAGTGGTTATTTTCCCATTTAAAATACCAAGTGTTGCTATGGCTACTGGTAATCCAACTGTTTTTGCCATGGCTGTGTAGGTTTGATCTTCACCAATAGACACCATAGTCGAATCTATTTGATATTTTTTCCCTTTCAATTCATAGCCAAATTTATGGTACATCACAATCATATCTTTATCATCTTCATCTAGAGTCCAACTATCCATAAGTATTTTTTGAAGAATTTGAGCAGGAGTCGCTTTTTTGAGCTCTACCATTTTATTAGGGTTAAAAACATCCAATTCCTCTAGCTTATCCCAAACAATATCATCTTGATCAATTTTTAAAGCATGTCTAAATTTTAATTCCACAGAATCCGTAGGACTGTAAGGTAAAAAGGCATTTATAAAATCGCGGTAACTCATGTTTTCACTATCATCAATAGTATAATTATCCTCTGTCATTCCAAGCAATACAAACATTTGCCATGCGCGACTATAACCAACACGTCTCATAGTGCCTCTATACAAAGTTTTAGCACTTTCTAAGCCATAAGCCTCTTGGTATTTTAATGAATCACGATTGGCGTAAGCCTCAAAACGTCCATAACCATCAACATCTAAAAACTCAGTTCGCCTAAATAAACGATGATAAGGAATGTATTTATAAGTGCCTTCCTGTAAAAATTTGGCAGCTCCACCTTGTCCAGCAACAACTACATTTCTAGGGTTCCAGGTAAACTTGTAATTCCATAAATTATTATCGCTTTCAGGAGCTACTAATCCACCAGTAAACGATTCAAACAATATAATTTCCCCTCCTTTATCCCTTATTTTATCTATGACTTGCATCGCACTCATGTGGTCAATTCCAGGATCAACACCAATTTCGTTCATGAAAATGAGGCCTTTGTTCTTCACAGAACTATCTAATGCATGCATTTCTTCACTTACATAAGAGGCAGTGACCATGTTTTTCCCAAATTTGATGCAGTCTTTTGCTACTTCAATATGGAATCTAGCAGGAAGCATAGATACTACAATATCTGCTGTACTTATGGCATTAGATCGTGAGGTCTTATCAAAAACATCCAATGTAATTGCATTAGCGTTTTTATGATTGCCAATAAGTTTTTTTGCATTTTTAGATGAAA
>CALZKX010000345.1 GCA_945788155.1 uncultured Flavobacteriaceae bacterium | reverse complement strand
TTCTTCAATGGAAGCATTTTCAACTTTAATCCAAGGTTTATCATTTGGATTATAAACATTAGGCAAACGATTTACACATTCAGCGGCATGAATACATTTTGTTGGTTTCCAAATAACAGTTAAATCGTCGTTTTTATATTCTTTAACTATCTCTTTATCAGTATTCATGATTAGGTTATTATGTTATTGTTTCTTGAAATTTTGAAATTGACTGCAATAATTCTCCGTTTAGTTTTTCATCTTTGATTCCTTCCTCAGAAAAATTCTCGTAAAATGAAGGTAATGAAAAATTTGATACGATATTCCCTCCCATAAAAGGAATTCTGTTTTTTGCAATATCTAAAACAGTTACTCCTCCTCTTCCACCTGGAGATGTTGCCATTAAAAGCATTGGCTTATCATTCCATAGTTTGCTATCAATTCTACTCATCCAGTCAAAAATATTTTTGAATGCCGTAGAGTAAGCACCATTGTGCTCTGCAAGAGACAGTACAATGCCATCTGATGCTTTTATTTTATCAAGAAATGCGTGAGCATTGTCAGGTATTCCATGTTCATTCTCTAAATCAATGCCATAAAGAGGCAGTTCAAAATCGTTTAAATCTAAAACTTCAACTTCAACATTTTTAATTTGATTAGCAACATACTCTGCTAGTTGTTTATTTATTGAATGCTTACTGTTGCTTCCCGCAAAGGCTAGTATGTTTTTCATAGTAGTAGTATTATTTATTTGTTCTTTTATTAAAAATATATGAAAGCACTAGTAAAATCATTGCGACTACTGCACCTCCTTGTTCTCCATCGCCAATCATATAATGAGCAAAAAATGCCAATATAAAAGCGAAAAAGAAACCTGCATAAGCCCATTCTTTAATGGTCTTGAAATTTGGATTCCAAATAGCAAAAAGACCTAATAGTTTAGCAATAGCATAAGGATAAATAATGTACGTTGGGTATCCAAAGCCTTTAAACATAGTCGATATTTCATCGTTGTTAAATAAATACATACTAACTGAAAATAACATTAATGCAGTTAGCAATCCTGTTGCTGTGTAATAAATAATTTTATCTCTTTTCATTTTATAGTTTTTAGTTTGATGCAAATATACAAAAATAAATTAATATATCCCATGGAATATATTTCCATGTAAAATATAAATAAAATGATCTATCTTTTATAGCACCTAGTTCTTTTGTACTTTAGCATCAAAACAAAATAATTGATGGATCTTAACTTCAATAAAAACGAAGATCATAATAAACTTTTAATATCAGATTTAACCAAACGATTGGCTCAAGTTAAACTTGGAGGTGGTAAAAACCGTATTGAAAAGCACAGGTCTAAAGGTAAAATGACTGCAAGGGAGCGTATTGATTACCTATTAGACACTAAATCAAAAAGTATAGAAATTGGTGCTTTTGCAGGAGAAGACATGTATCAAGAACATGGTGGTTGTCCTTCTGGTGGTGTGGTTGTAAAAATTGGATATATTAAAGGAAAACAATGTATTGTTGTAGCAAATGATGCTACTGTAAAAGCTGGTGCATGGTTTCCAATTACTGGGAAAAAGAATTTGAGAGCTCAAGAAATTGCTATTGAAAATAAATTACCCATAATTTATCTGGTAGATTCAGCAGGTGTGTATTTACCAATGCAAGATGAAATTTTTCCTGATAAAGAACATTTCGGACGTATTTTTAGAAACAATGCTGTTATGAGTAGTTTGGGTATTACTCAAATTTCGGCAGTTATGGGAAGTTGTGTCGCTGGAGGAGCTTACTTACCTATTATGAGTGATGAAGCACTTATTGTGGATAAAACGGGAAGCATTTTTCTTGCTGGCAGTTATTTGGTAAAAGCTGCCATTGGAGAAACTATAGATAATGAAACACTTGGTGGTGCTACCACACATTGTGAAGTTAGTGGTGTTACCGATTACAAAGCAAAAGATGATAAGGATGCATTAGATACTATTAAAAATATAATTGATAAAATTGGTGATTACAATAAAGCTGGATTTAACAGAGCGAAAGCTGAACATCCAATAGAGAATTCTAAGGATATTTATGGCATCTTACCAAAAAGTCGTGCAGATCAATATGACATGTACGATATTATAAAGCGCTTGGTTGACAATTCAGAATACGACGAATATAAGGCTGGTTATGGAAAAACAATCATCACTGCGTATGCTAGAATTGATGGTTGGGCAGTTGGGATAGTGGCAAACCAACGTAAATTAGTTAAAACCACAAAAGCTAAAACCAAACCTAGCGAAATGCAATTTGGTGGTGTAATTTATAACGATAGTGCCGATAAAGCTACACGATTTATTGCCAATTGCAACCAGAAAAAAATTCCGTTAGTGTTTTTACAAGATGTTACTGGTTTTATGGTAGGCAGTAAAAGCGAACATGGTGGTATTATAAAAGATGGTGCCAAAATGGTAAATGCAGTAAGTAACTCTGTGGTGCCAAAATTTACCATTATAATAGGTAATAGTTATGGTGCTGGTAATTATGCTATGTGTGGAAAAGCGTATGACCCAAGGCTTATTGTTGCATGGCCAAGTGCAGAATTGGCTGTTATGAGTGGAAACTCTGCAGCTAAAGTATTGTTACAAATTGAAACTGCTTCATTAAAGAAAAAAGGTGAAAAAATTACTCCTGAAAAAGAAGAAGAACTATTCAATAAAATCAAAGACAGGTACGACAAACAAGTATCGCCATATTACGCTGCAGCTAGACTATGGACAGATGCCATTATAGACCCATTAGATACAAGAACATGGATTAGTATGGGAATTGAAGCCGCTAACCACGCTCCTATTGAGAAAAAGTTTAATTTAGGAGTTTTGCAGGTTTAGTATGTCCAAAGAAAAAAGTTCATCGCCAATACATATAATCATCTTACTAATTCTAGCAGGTGAAGCTGTTTTTATATTACCTTTTGTTTTAGTTCGAATTTTTAGAACGACGTTTTTAGAATCGTTTGCTATAACTCAAACAGAATTAGGAAGCTGTTTTTCTGTATATGGTATTGTTGCTCTATTTTCTTACCTCTTTGGTGGTCCTCTTGCAGACAAATTCAAACCTCATGTATTAATGTCTGTTGCTTTAATCCTAACAGCTCTAGGTGGGTTTTACTTAGCGACATATCCAACATTGGCAAGTCTTAGAATACTTTATGGTTTCTGGGGTTTCACCACGATTTTTCTCTTTTGGGCTGCTATGATAAAAGCAACAAGAATTTGGGGTGGAACAAGTAAACAAGGCATAGCCTTTGGCTTTTTAGATGGTGGCCGTGGACTCGTTGCTGCAATTTTTGGATCAGTTGGTGTACTAATTTTCTCATTATTTATAACAACTGATATAGAGCTAACGACAATCGATGAACGTCGTATAGCATTTAAACAAGTTATCATCTATTCTGCAGTAGCGATTATTGTTGTTGCATTTTTAGTGTTTTTCTTTCTAAAGCAATTAAAGACTGAAAAAGCCAATTTAGAAAAACAAACCAAACAACTTACCATAACGAATTTTAAAAAAATTATTGAATATAGAGTCGTTTGGTTACTCATGATAATTATTCTATGTGCCTATTTTGGTTATAAAATGACAGATCTTTTTAGTCAGTATGCCGAAGATGTCATGAAATACAATAAGATTGAAGCTGCTAAAGTTGGCACTTATCTCTTGTATCTACGACC
>CALZKX010000344.1 GCA_945788155.1 uncultured Flavobacteriaceae bacterium | reverse complement strand
TCTGTAATATTTATTGGTTTCATTCTTTATAATTCTTCAACAATTTAATTAAGTCACTAGCTTGATTATAACTTTCACGTAGAAAACGTATTTGCAACAAGTGCGCTCTTGTGGCATTTTTTAAATGGAAATTAAAATCTCTTTGTTTACGTATTTTTTCAAGAATTAATTCTAAATCTTCATTTGAGACCGAAACCTTGTAGTATTCCAAGTTCAGAGATGGACTAAGATTTGAGTTCTCTTTCATTTCACTTTTAATTATTTCTTCTCCTATTTTAAATGGAAGTACCTCAGTGACAATAGGTAAAAACCCTTCAGTTGTTCTCTCAATATATCTTTCATACCAGAAATCAACTTCTGTCACATAATAACTTCTAACGGCATTAACTACAAAATCATTATTAAACAACTTTAAATTGCCTGAGCTTTGCAAATCTAAAAATGAATTGTTCGCTTTTCTAGGAATACTTACTCTTCCAATATTCTGTAGTCTCAAAACAAACTCTTTGTTATTGACTATCGGTTTATTTTCATTAATAATAGACATGATGTATTTACCATCATTTGCATTACTTTTTACATTTTTAATATGAAATGAAAACGCAGTAGTATCTGCTTTTAATTCATTAATTAAACGGTCTATATAAACATTTTTTGCTTGTTTACTTTTTCTGAGTTCGTTCCAGTTATTGACTTGAAGTGCCAATAGAATACCAATCATCACTAGTACTATTTCTCCTAAAGCATATTTGAAGTATCTTCCTGTTTTACCTTCCAAAAGTAAATTTTGACGAATTTTCCTAAAAATTTTTATCATTAAGAAAAAAGGTTTTAAATATTAAGAATCAATTTTGCAATCCAGAAGTAAATAAGGATTCCAAAAATATCATTACTTGTAGTAATAAATGGTCCAGTGGCTATTGCTGGGTCAATGCCTCTTTTGTCTAAAAATAGCGGCACAAATGTGCCTATTAATCCAGCCACAATAATTACAACAACAAGTGACACTGAAATGGCTAGCGCAGTGGTTTGGTCTTTGGTTAACCAAACAAATAAAAATAAAAACAGAGCTAAAATAACTCCATTTAGAGTAGCTAGTAACATTTCTTTTATCAATCTGCTATTAACGCTACCTTTTACGTCATCATTTGCCAATCCTTGTACAATAATAGCACTGGATTGTACACCTACATTTCCTGCCATTGCAGCAATTAAAGGCGTGAAAAAGAATAAAACCGCATATTGTTTAAACGATTCCTGAAAGCCTTCCATAATTAAAAAGGCACCAACACCACCAACCAATCCTAAGAACAGCCAAGGTAAACGCGCTTTGGTAAGCTCTAAGATGCTATCATCAGCTTCAACATCTTGTGTAATACCTGCTGCTAATTGATAGTCTTTGTCTGCCTCTTCTTTTAACACATCAACGATATCGTCAATGGTAATTCTTCCCAACAATGTTTGATTTTCATCAACTACTGGAATAGCCTCCAAATCGTACTTAGACATAACTTTCGCAACATCCTCAGCATCGTCATTCACATTAACAAAATCTACATTATCCTTTGCTATATCAGCAATTTTTTGGTCGCTTTTTGCTACTATTAAATCCTTGAGTGATAAGCGACCTATAAGCTTTTCTTGTTTATCAACTACATAAATGGAGTGAACTCTCGTAACGTCTTCGGCCTGACCTCTAATCCTACGCATGCATCCTGCAACGGTCCAGGTTTCATAAACTTTTACAAGCTCTTTTGCCATGAGACCACCAGCTGTATCTTCATCATAAGCCAATAATTCTTCAATCTCAGCCTTGTGCGCTTCATCTTCAATGTTTGAGATTACTTCTTCCTGGCGTTCTTCAGGAAGTTCCATAATCATATCAGCAGCATCATCAGTATCTAGTTCTTCAATTTCTTCGGCAATTTCTTTTGCCGATAAGTTTTGAAGGACTTTCTCCCTGATGTCTTCATCTAGCTCCATCAAGATATCTGAAGTCGTTTCAGAATCGAGTAATTTAATCACATAAGTAGCCTCTTCCAAATCGAGTTCATCTAGAATTTCGGCAATATCAGCGTAATGAAATTCATCTAATAATAGCTGTAGCTCTTTGTCTTTTTTATTCTCGACTAGTTGCTCAACTTGTTCAATGAGTTCATCAGTGAGTTGAAATTGTATGTTTTCTTTTTCTTCTGACATGAGATTAAACTACTTCTCGATACATCCTTCGCCATTCTCAGGACACTCGAAGTGACGTTATTATTTATCTTTCTCAATTAACTGCGTAAGCTCTATAAAAGAATCTACGCTTAATTGTTCTGGACGTTTGCCAAATATAACATTTGCTTTTAAATTATTGGAAAGATTGAAGGTTTTTAAACTGTTACGTAATGTTTTTCGGCGTTGTTGAAAAGCTGTTTTAACCACTCTGAAAAATAATTTTTCATCGCATGGCAAATCAAAATGTTCCTTTCTGGTTAAACGAAGTACTCCAGAATCGACTTTTGGTGGTGGATTAAACACAGATGGTGGTACTGTAAATAAATATTCGGCATCATAAAAAGCTTGCGTTAATACTGAAAGGATTCCGTAAGCCTTACTGCCTTCTTTTTCGCAAATACGCTGGGCAACTTCTTTTTGAAACATTCCTGAAAACTCAGGAATTTGATGACGCATTTCCAAGGTTTTAAAAACAATTTGTGAGGATATATTATACGGAAAGTTTCCTATGATGGCAAAAGGTTCTTGGTTAAAAACCTCATTCAAATCGTACTTTAAGAAGTTTTTTTCAATAATTCTTTGTGCTAAGTTTAGGTAATTAGCTTGCAGGTATTCAACTGATTCTGCATCAATTTCGATAACATAAGTAATAATATCTTTTTCAAGTAAATACTTGGTAAGCACTCCCATTCCTGGACCTATTTCCAAAACCTTATTATAGCCTTTCAAGCTTAAGGTGTCTGCTATTTTTTTTGCAATATTCTCGTCTCGCAAAAAATGTTGTCCTAAATGTTTTTTGGCTCTTACTGACAATTTATCTAGGTGTTAGGTGAAATTAACAGAATATTCATCTATAACTTCAAGTTCCGTTCGAAATGCCAACATTTTATCGGCAAATCGTTTAAGTCCGTCTTGTCGCAATCGTTCAGCGTCTTGTTTATAATAACTATCTAAATCTTTTCTGGACTTAGCTCTATATTGCACTGAATAGGTAGTGCCTCCCATTTCTTCTTCAACCAAAACTTTAGTGAGTTTTGCTTCAGTGAATTTCCCTGTTGCCAGAACTTGTGGTATATGTTCTTTAATCCATGTTAACCATTCGTCGTGAATGCTTTCGTCAATATTTATGGTTACGTTGTATATAATCATTTTGTAATAAATCTGAATTCCTAATTTCTCTTCAACAATGCTTCGACAAGCTCAGCATGACATTAACTAGTGTGAGTTTCTAGAATGACAATTAAAGTAAATCTTTTGCAAATAACAGGAGTTCTTTGCCATCATCAAAGGGTTTTACCTTTTTTTCGAAAGAAAAGTCTAATTTTTCTAATAAGTGTATGGAACTTTTGTTCTTAGGATTAGTTATTGCGCATACTTTTTCCAACTTAAAAATATTTTTTGCCAACCCCATTATGGCAATAGAGGATTCAAAACCAAAGCCCTTACCTTCATAATCTGGTAAAAACCCAAAGCCAATATCTGTATGCTCTAATTCCTTTCGTTTTACCAAACCCACAATACCTATGGCCTTATCTGGCTCTATTTTTTGAGCAACTTTATAAAAGCCGTAACCCGATTCCTGATAGCTTTTTAAGATTCCGTTTTTAAGGTGGCTTTTAGCATCTTTAACTGATTTGATATTTCTATCTCCAATATATTTAAGCCAACTTGGAGTATTCATTAACTCCACAAAAAAAGGAGCGTCATTAAGTGTAACTTTGCTGATGATTAGGCGTTTAGTTGAAGTTACAATCATTAAAATTTAGTTAATAGCATCACCACGTAAGGCTCTATATTTTTTACGTGCTTCAACAAAAAAGATGCTATCGGCATAATCGAAAATTATTTTTTCGTAGAACTCTTTTGCTTTTTCGGGTTGAGCTAATTGGTTGTTGTATAATTCTGCCAATCTAAAGTAAGCATCATCTGCAAGTATATCTTCGGAATAGTTTTCTATAATCGCTAAATAATTAGCTTCGGCTCTTGGATAGTCTTTTAATTCTTCAAACAATCTGGCTTGCTTATACAAGGCCTGATCCATAATAGATTCTGTTTTATGGTTGGCAATAATACTATCTAACTTAGTTATCGCTTCATTGGTTTTATTTTGAAACGCCAACAAATCTGCTTTAGCATACAATTTTAAAGCTGTTTGTGTGGAATCGTCGTACTTATTGTCTGATATTAATAACTTTAACTCTAAAGCGTCATTGGCAATTAATTGTGAGATTGACGATTTAAGAATTTTTAATTGCGATTCGGCCCATTTAAAATCGCCTTTGTAATAACTTGCTTTTGCCACTCGAAACCTTGCTTCTTGCGAAATAATACTATTTTTTAAACTCGCTTGAATTTGAGAATAATATATAAGTGCCTCATTAAATTTTTCTTGAAGCACCAATATATCTCCTAGCAGTAATTTTACTCTAGCTTCTTGTGCTCTAGAGACTCTAGTTTTAAGCGTTT
>CALZKX010000343.1 GCA_945788155.1 uncultured Flavobacteriaceae bacterium | reverse complement strand
TGGTGGCTTTACATTCTGGCAAATCCAGAAAGCTAACATGTTTTTATCATGGCAGACGTTTCAATTTAAAAGGTGAATTTGAATACATGCCTGAATTTAATGATGCTGAAGATTTTCCAAGACCATGCGACAACTTACATCAATTTCCATTACGAAAATTTGGACCTTTGTTATTTGCAGGTTTGAATCCATCTTTTGATTTCCAACAAGTGATTAACAAAATGAATGAACGTATTGGATTTTTACCTCTTGACCATTTTACTTTTGATGCTTCCATCTCACAAGACTATCTAGTGCATGCCAATTGGGCTTTATATTGCGATAATTATCTAGAAGGATTTCACGTGCCTTTTGTGCATCCAGATTTGAATGCTGTTTTGGATTATAGAAGTTATACCACGGAAATTTATGAATATTGCAACCTCCAGATAGGTTATACTGATGACGCTGTAGAAGTTTTTGACTTGCCAGAAGACCATATAGATTATGGAAAAAATGTTGGCGCATACTATTATTGGGTGTTTCCAAATATGATGTTTAATTTCTATCCTTGGGGATTATCGGTAAATATTGTGAAACCATTAGATATCAACCGTACCAAAGTTGCCTTTTTATCTTATGTATTGGATCCAACAAAGTTAAATAAAGGTGCAGCTCAAGATATAGACAAAGTGCAGCGTGAAGATGAGTTTGTGGTTGAACAGGTTCAGAAAGGCGTACGGTCATCATTTTATAAAGCTGGTCGTTTTTCTCCTACACAAGAACAAGGTGTGCATCATTTTCACCTATTACTCAGCAAGTTTTTAAACGCATAAATTTCTTCATAAAATCTTTACTGATTCGTTTTGCTTTAGTTAAATTTGAAGCATAAAAATTAGAAGATGAAACCAGATTTATTTGAAGCTCCCGATTATTACAATTTAGACGAGCTCTTATCAGAAGAACATAAATTAGTACGTGATGCAGCAAGAGAATGGGTAAAACGTGATGTATCTCCAATTATTGAAGAATATGCTCAAAAAGCTGAATTCCCAAATCAAATTATAAATGGTTTAGCTGAAATTGGTGCCTTTGGTCCTTACATCCCTATGGAATATGGAGGAGCAGGACTAGACCAAATTTCGTATGGTTTAATCATGCAAGAGATAGAACGTGGCGATTCTGGTGTACGCAGCACAGCATCAGTACAGTCATCATTGGTGATGTATCCTATTTGGAAATACGGAAACGAAGAACAACGCCAAAAATACTTACCAAAATTAGCTTCTGGTGAATGGATTGGTTGTTTCGGATTGACCGAACCAGACCATGGAAGCAACCCTGCAGGCATGGTAACCAATTTTAAAGATAAAGGCGATCATTATTTACTGAATGGTGCTAAAATGTGGATTTCTAATGCGCCTTTTGCGGAAGTTGCAGTGGTTTGGGCAAAAGATGAAAGCGGACGTATTCATGGATTGATTGTGGAACGTGGCATGGAGGGCTTTTCAACACCTGAAACACATAACAAATGGTCCCTTCGAGCTTCAGCTACTGGAGAACTTATTTTTGACAATGTTAAAGTGCCTAAGGAAAATTTATTGCCTAACAAATCTGGTTTAGGAGCTCCATTAGGTTGTTTAGATTCTGCTCGTTATGGTATTGCTTGGGGAGCCATTGGTGCTGCCATGGACTGTTATGATACTGCATTAAGATATAGTAAAGAACGCATCCAGTTTGGTAAACCTATTGGTCAGTTTCAATTGCAGCAAAAGAAATTGGCCGAAATGATTACCGAAATCACCAAAGCGCAATTATTAACTTGGAGACTTGGTGTGTTACGTAATGAAGGTAAAGCAACATCAGCACAAATATCGATGGCAAAACGCAACAATGTAGATATGGCAATAAACATCGCTAGAGAAGCAAGACAAATGCTAGGAGGAATGGGAATTACAGGAGAGTATAGTATCATGCGTCATTCTATGAACCTAGAAAGTGTGATTACTTATGAAGGAACTCATGATATTCATTTATTGATAACTGGATTGGATATCACTGGTTTAAATGCTTTTAAATAGTGGCTAAGCCACATTTGGCAACTCACTCTTGAGTAATAATATTTTAATTTCATTTTGAGCGAAGTCGAAAAATCTCGTTTATAAAGATTCTTCATTTCATTCAGAATGACATTTTTTATTTACTTTTAATCCATGTCATCCAAAAAACGATTAGATAATGCTTACAAAAATGCAAAAGTTATAGCTTTTGATAACTCAAGCAAATTTATTTTATTTAGCGATTGCCATAGAGGCGATAACAGTTTTGCTGATGACTTCGCCAACAATCGGAATATTTATTTTCATGCCTTAAAGCATTATTATGCTGAAGGATTTCAATACTGCGAACTTGGTGATGGTGACGAACTCTGGGAAAACCTTTCTTTTGATTCTATCTTAAATGCTCATAAAAACGTGTATATGTTGATGAAGCAATTTCATGAGCAAGAACGACTGCACATGATTTGGGGAAACCATGATATGGTATATAGAAATCCTGATTATGTTAAAAAACATCTATCCACCTTTTTTGACCCTAAAATTGGCGAAAACGTTGAATTGTTTTGTAATATGCAATACCATGAAGGTATTGTTTTAAAGCATACTGAAACTAATCAAGAATTGTTTTTAACTCATGGACATCAAGCCGATTGGTGGAATTATTTATTCTGGAGATGGAGTCGATTTATGGTTCGTATTCTTTGGAAGCCTCTAAACGTTATGGGAATTGCTGACCCTACAAGTCCTGCAAAAAACTATAAAGGACTTATAAAAGTTGAGCGAAGAACCAAAAAATGGATTGCCGAAAATAATAATCTAGTAACCATAGTTGGACATACACATAGACCACGTTTTCCAGAGCCAGGTGATATTGCTTTTTTTAATGATGGTAGTTGTGTACATCCAAGAAGTATCACAGGGATTGAAATTGAAAATGGTGCAATTTCATTAATTAAATGGCAAATTGCTACTACTGACGATGGCACTTTAAAAATTGTTAGAATCCTATTAGAAGGTCCTCAAAAATTAATTGACTATAAAACCGAGTAATTAACTCTCTGGAGCCAACTCTACTTCCAAGCCTTCAATTTGAGGAGTAATTTCAATTTGGCAGCTTAAACGAGAGTTATCTTTTACATAAAACGCTTCACTTAACAT
>CALZKX010000342.1 GCA_945788155.1 uncultured Flavobacteriaceae bacterium | reverse complement strand
CTTTTCTTCTCAGATTCTCTGAAAGAAGTATAGGAAAAATAAGCAGAGAGCTAATAAGAATAATTAAATAATAAACATCTTTATAATTTATATTTTCAAAATACTTTAGTCCTTCTCCTACCAATCCTAGAAGAATAAGGTACCCACCAATTATGAATAAGACGAATGACCGATAAGCAATCCCTCTAGAAAGAGCCAAATGACTATTTTCTTTTCCAAAAACCCTGGAAAGGACTAATAAAACAACCGAAATTATGACAACGATTGATCTTAAGTGAATTAAATTAATATTTATCGAATAGTATAAAAGGCTTTGACTATAATAAAGAGCAAAAGCCATGATCAAAAGGCCACTACCGACTATTTCTTTTTTAACCTGATATCTTTGGAGTTGGTGGAGTGCAGCCATGGTTCTTTCTAATTGAACCAAAGCAAAAACCAGAAAAACCATGAGGAGAAGATAAAAAGCAAATCCCTGCTTGGTTAAAACCACTATATTATTTCTTGATGGCTCCGAGGCTGAAATCAGGCTCTCAGTCGGAGCAATAACGACATACGTGAGTAGCCCGATAGCAAGAAGACAAGTAGCCCAGAAGCCTGTGCCCAGGTTTTCCAGCTTATTTTCCCGGAAGGCGAATTTTGCATAGCCATAAAACAAAATGACCATCAGCGCCTCCAAAATCATCAAGCCCTTCCGTTGTAAAGCCCCCACTTCAGTTGCACCAAGCAGGATAAGTTGCAAGGAAGTGAGAAAACTGATTGCGGCCAGCCCGGCGCATAGGCAATAGCCGGCCAGGGAATGGGGGCGCATAAAAGCAAGACCAACCCCTCCCAGCAAAGCAACAGCAACAGAAATCCAGGAAAAACTCAGATAGATCATTCGCTGTACATCAACGGCTTGATGGTGTCCACATCACCATTCGGTTGCCGCGCAGATAGCTAAACCAGGCGACTAAAATGGCAAAATTCACGGTCAAAAAGTAAAGGGGGATTTTGACGTACTGACGAGACAAAAGTTCAGGCCGCACCCAACCGGCGAATGCACAGAAATATAAAGCAAGATGAGGAATCAGCAATAAAAAATATAAGACCGAATCCAGAGCAAGAGCTAAATTAGCCAGCAGGGCAAAAATCAGGCAGAAAGGGACAAGCCAGCGCAAAAGTTTATGACAAAAATATTGGTAGGAAAATAATCCGTAGTGCGCAACGTTGAGAAATTCCAAATTTTTAAAAAAAACGGTCAATCCTCGTAGAACCGTACGAACCTTACGATTAAATTCTTTCTTATTATCAGCAACATCGGGATAATAACCGATTGCTTTCGGATCGCTAACACCACGAAGACCCATCCTCATGCTGTTCAAAACTGTCCTGAAGTCGCTTTGCATCTCTCCAGAGAAGTCCTGACAAACTTCTTTTCTTGCGGCAAAGAAGGACCCACTTAACCCAACCAGAGAAGACACCTGCGACTCAAGTTGCCGCAACCACATTTCATAACGCACATAAGCGCCTTCACCGCAGGGCTGCCCATCCTTGCCAATCACCCGATCAACGCTGCTCACACAGCCGACAGTCGGATCAGCAAAGTTGCTGGCAATTTGTTTTAAACCATCAGGGTCGATGCGGGTAGCAACATCGGAGAAAACAATAACGTCTCCCCGGGCATGAGCAACGGCTTTTTTTTGCGCGTTTTCCTTGCCCTGCCGCTCCGGGAACGCCAGCAGCTCGATCCCCTGCGGTGAAAATTCTTGTACAATAGCGTTGGTTTCATCCGTTGAACCGTCAGAAGCGACAAGGACCTGCAACCTTTCTGCGGGATAGGAAATTTTTAGGGTATTTTCCAGCTTTTCCCGAATCCGGGTGCCTTCGTTGCAGGCGGTGATAATTAAAGTCAGCGAAGGGGTAATTTCAGCTTTGGCAACTCTGTGAGAGCGTAATTTCGTCAGTATGATAAGAGAAAGCGGATATCCAAAATATGCAAAAAAAGCCAAGAAAACGGCAGCCCAAAATAAAAAAGCCATGATTAACAAGTCCTCCAATAGGAAAAAGCAGTATTATTTTTATCCGAGTAGTTTGCGGTAACAGCACAGATAACGATCTGCCATTGCAGAGTCTGAGAACTCCCGGCAAACGCGACTGCGTGCCGCCTTTGACATTTTCTTCCATAAGTCCTTGTCGTGATACAGCTGCAGACATTTTTCGGCAAAAAGCCGAGGATCTCTGCCTTCAATCAGAAAACCCTCGACACCATCATCAATGATCTCAGGAATTCCACCGACCTTTGGTGCGATGACAGGAAGCCCCTGCGCCATGGCTTCAAGAATGGCCATCGGAATGCCTTCGTGCAGAGAAGTGTTTAAATATACCTTCAATCCTCGATAAAAAGGTTTCATCTCCACAAGATGCCCTTTAAGTTCAAAAATGCTTTCAAGAGAATGATGATTAATTGAATCCTCGAGCCTTGGCCTTTCTGGCCCTTCTCCTGCGAGCGAAAAGGTGATCCCCTGCTGATGGGAAAGTTGTCGAGAGATTTCGATCAACAACGAATAATTTTTAACGGGGAAAAGACGCCCCGATGAACCAATAACAAAAGAATCACAGGACCGTTCCTCCTGAGTATCGCCATCTTCATCTATAGCGATCCCATTATGGATAATCTCAACGCGTTTGGCATTGAATCCATGCTCTTTAATAAAATATTCATAGACACTCTCAGAAACGGCAGCTGTTTTATCGAAATAGTTTCTCAAAGCAATAAGATTCGACCAG
>CALZKX010000341.1 GCA_945788155.1 uncultured Flavobacteriaceae bacterium | reverse complement strand
TTACAAGAAACAAAAAATAGACTGCATAAAAGGCTTGTAAGAAGTATATGATGTTTCATTAAAAGATTAGTTTTCATTTTTATTTAATTGTTAGGTAATGTTATTCTAAAGGTTGTTCCTTCTCCTTTTTTTGTTTCCACTTTCAGTTCGCCACCATGACCTTTGGTAATAATATCGTAACTCATACTAAGTCCCAAGCCTGTACCTTGACCTGTTGGTTTAGTTGTAAAAAAGGGTTGGAATATTTTATCCAGCACTTTTTCAGGAATCCCATTGCCATTGTCTTTCACACTAATTTCAACATGATTGTTTTTTAGTTTGGTGCTTACAGATACTGTAGGCGCATAATTTTTTACGCCAGATTTCTTTTTCTCATCTACAGCATAAAATGCATTGGTAAACAAGTTAAGAATAACCCTACCAATATCCTGAGGAATGACATTAATTGTTTCAATTTTTTTATCAAAATTAGTGTCTAGGGTCGCATTAAACGACTTATCTTTTGCTCGCAGGCCATGATATGCTAAGCGCATGTATTCATCGGCTAAATTGTTAATATTTGTTGGTTCTTTTTTGTCGCCAGTGGCACGACTATGCTGCAACATTCCTTTTACAATACCATCGGCACGCTTGCCATGATGGTTTATTTTTTCAAGGTTTTGTATCACGTCGTCCATAATGGCTTTTACTTCTTCCATATCGCCATTTGCAATTTCTTCAAGCATTTCGTCTAGAAGTTCTTTGCTCACTTCTGAAAAATTATTAACGAAGTTTAGTGGGTTTTGAATTTCGTGTGCAATACCTGCTGTTAACTCACCCAAACTAGCCATTTTTTCTGATTGGATTAATTGGTTTTGTGTGGCTTGTAAATCTTTTAGCGTTTTTTCTAAGCGTTGTTTTTCTTTTTCGAGTTTAACCGCTTGATCTTCTTTAAGTTTTAAATCGAGAAAACGTGTATAGGTTTGCTCAAATACGTTTCCGAAGCGTTTAAAAATATCCCATTGGTTAGGTACAGCTTCATAGGTTATAAACATAAGGTAGCCATGCGTAAAATAAACGATATGAAAAATTTGAAAGGTTGGTAATGTGATGCCTTTTTTATCAAATTCTTCTAAAACTTCTCCAACAATGGGAAGTTTTTTCATAAAGTCGTAATGTTTTACCAATTTTTCACCACCTAGTTCTGCAACATGAAAGGCTTCATTATTTTTAAAAGGTTTGTAAAAATTATAACCTTCACCAATGGTTGGCAATGAAAATCCTTTTTGGATTTCGCCTTCACTACTCATATTACACCAAGCAGTTTTTTGTTTGTCTTCCCAAATGCAGTAACCAGCACTCCAAGTAGGAATGCCCAAGGCTTGTACTTGTAAAAACAAATTGTTGGCGGCTTCTGGTAATTCGTTACTATGTTGCATCGCCATGGTACGAGAACGTACTTTTTCTAAAGCTGTTTCTATTTGAGCTTCTCGTGTTTGAGCTTCGGCTTTTTTAAGATCGAGAAAACGTGTGTAGGTTTGCTGGAATACCTTTCCAAAACGCATAAGAATCTCATTTTCTTCGTCGGAAAAAGGAGTGCCTGAATAATTCTCGATATACAAGCCTACATTGTCCAAAAGTACAGTAGAAATGGCTAAGCCATCAAATTTAAAATAAGTAGTTTTCGTTTCCTCTGGTAAATCTGGAATAAACTGGAAGAGGTCTTTATAGAATTTGTTTTTTTCTTCAAAACCCAATTGGTTGGTAAAGAAATCGTTTCTCTTTTTCTTGGCTTCAATAAAACTGTTCCAGTGGGCACAGTCGAAATAGGGAAGCACAATCTTTGGAAATACTGCGTTATGGTCTGCCAGCCAAATGTGCATATCGTCATTTTCTTTATAATCCAATATAAAACCAGCATGTTCTATATTGATGTTTAACTGGACGAATTGGTCGTACACCACCTGTATTACCTCTTTGAGTTCTTCACTATTATGCATTGCCATACTGCGAGAACGCACACGTTCTAAAGCTGTTTCTATCTGTGCTTCTCTAGCTTGTGCTTCGGCTTTTTGTAAGTCTTCATAACGTGTATAAGTTAGGTCGAATACTTCTGCAAACCGACGAATGATTAATTTGTCCTCATCAACTGGTTCTGAATCAGAAAAAAAGTATAATCCACCAGCTCCAAATGGCGAATAATGGTAATACTCTTTTAGAAGAGAAGTAGATTTTTTAATAAGTTCCTCTGGTAAAACAAATTTGCTATTATATACTAAATTATAATATTCTTCAAGTTCTTTTCCCTCAAGAACATGGGAGTAAGGTTTTTGATTTTCCCATGCATTAAAAGTTTCTTTAAGCATTGGGTGGAGAGTAAGGGAAGTGACACCTGTTGCCAATTCTTTTATACCATCTTGATTATTGATAATTGTCCATAATTGGCAATCTTTATTCTCTTTATTAAAAATGCCAATACCACTGCGTTCTATAGGGAGATTGAGCTTTTCTAACTCGTCAAAAACAATACTTGTACAATTTACCAAATCCTCACTTTTACGCATAGCCATGGCCTGAGAGCGGACACGTTCTAGAGAAAACTCTATTTGCGCTTCTCTGGTTTGTGTTTCAGCTTTTTGGAGGTCTTCAAAACGTTTATATGCCAAATCGAAAGCGGCTCCCATTTTGGTGAGTATGGCTTCCATTTCATCTGAAGGTGGATTTAATAAATCAATAGCTAACTTTCCGTTATTCAGTTTTTTTACTGCATGGTGTAATCGTTTTAATTTTGTGGTTTCTATAAATTCTTCAACCTCATCGGCAACTTCATTTTTGTTATTTTCCTTGAGCCAAGCAACAATCCGTTTAAAGTCTTTTGCTTCCTGTTTTTCTAAAAAGTAATTGTCTTGATTTTCCCAAACACGCTTGATATATAGATTTGGATCTCTTTTTTTGAGCTTAAAAGTGATATCAAATGGGATTTGATAGCCATTATTATCTTTTTCTAAAGAAGATAAATCCCACATCCTCACTTTGTCTTCTCCTTCATTAAGGAAAATAGTCGCTGCCACCACATTAGGAATGTCTAAGCCCATGACTTCATCTTTGAGTTTGGCAACCACTTCCATGATTTCTTCAGATTTGTGCATGGCCAATGCTTTTGCCCTAACACGCTCCACTGCTAAGTTTATTTGGGCTTGTCGCGTTTGCGCTTCGGCTTTTTGAAGGTCCATAAAACGAATGTAAGCTTGTTCAAATACTTTTGAAAAGCGTATCAGAATTTCTTTTTCATGCTCTGTTGGTAGCACACCTGTGTTTGATGGAATAAGAATGGCCGAATTTTTTTGCCAAGCAAAAGAAAGGATGTGCTTATCATTATTAAATATCCATTGTTTTAGTTCTTCAGGGAAATGTTTGTAGTCTGAATGTTCAAAGGCGTGCTCAAAAAAAGTATTTTTCTCTTCAATGGAATAGGTCTTTGAAAAATACGCATCACCTTGTTCTTTGGATTGCCACGCATCTTTAAAGATAACATGGTCAAAATAGGGTAGAAGGTATTTGCCAACATGGCTAAAATCTGGTGAGGCAATCCAATGCAAAACATCTTTGGAGTCTGGAAAATAAGTACAAAGTGTAATGCCGTTTGCGTCTAAAATTACACCTAATTCGGTCAGTTTTTCCACGATAACAACTACCACTTCTTCAAGTTCATTGGCGTTGTGCATTGCCAAGGAACGCGAACGTACTTTTTCTAAAGCAGCTTCAATCTGTGCTTCCCTTGCTTGGGCTTCGGCTTTTTGAAGGTCGAGGAAACGTGTGTAGGTTTGCTCGAAAACTTTAGTAAAACGTTTAAAGATATTGTGTGCTTCAGGAACTTTTTCATAAGTAATAAAAAGAAGATATCCTTGGTTAAACTTACATAAATGATTAATTTGATATGTAGGAAGTGGAATTTTATTTTTTTCAAGCTCACCAAAAATAGTATCTAAACCTGGTAATGATTTTAAGTAATTGTAATGCCTTTCAATGGCTTTGCCATCCAATTCTTGTATTAAAAATGTGGCATCGCTTTTAAAGAAGTTATACATTTCAATAAATGAAGCTTCTTTTTTAAATACTAAATTAAAAGGTTTTTGTATTTCACCTTCACTGCTCATCCAAGATTGGCT
>CALZKX010000340.1 GCA_945788155.1 uncultured Flavobacteriaceae bacterium | reverse complement strand
TAAATGCTAGCAGAAAGAAACGTATAGGCAAAGGTTCAGGAACTTCGGTTCAAGAAGTAAATCAGTTGTTAAAACAATTCAACCAAATGAGTAAGATGATGAAAATGATGCAAGGAGGAGGCGGAAAAAAAATGATGCAGATGATGAAAAATATGCCAAGATAAATGAGCTTTTAATTTGATAAAAAACATCAATACATTGTCACCTCGAGCGCAGTCGAGAGGTCACAAATTAAAAAAGAGTAGAAATAGGTCTCAACTGCGCTCGACCTGACATTAAAATAGCCACAGCATGACAATTCTAGACGGTAAAAAAGTTAGTAACGATATTAAAGACGAAATAGCTGTACAAGTAGCAACTATGAAATCTAATGGCGAAAAAGTACCGCATCTAGCTGCTATTTTAGTTGGAACCGATGGTGCAAGCATGACTTATGTTGGAGCTAAAGTTAAAGCCTGTGAGCATATTGGATTCGATTCTACATTAATCGATTTACCTGAAGAAACTACCGAAGAAGAGTTGTTAAATCACATCAATAATTTAAACAATAATGATGAGATTGATGGATTTATTGTACAACTCCCTTTACCAAAACATATTGATGAGCAAAAAGTTTTAATGGCTGTAGATTCGGATAAAGATGTCGATGGATTTCATCCTACAAACGTTGGTAAAATGACATTGGATTTGCCATCATTTTTACCTGCAACACCTTTTGGTATTTTAGAATTACTAGAACGTTACAACGTAGAAACCTCTGGAAAACATGTGGTGGTTATGGGAAGAAGCCACATTGTTGGTCGCCCAATGAGCATATTAATGAGTCAAAAACGTAAAGCTGGAAATGCAACAGTTACAGTAGTTCATAGTCGCACACAAAACCTTGCTGAATTTACTCGCGAAGCAGACATTATTGTCGCAGCCATTGGTATTTCAGAGTTCTTAAAAGGAGATATGGTAAAAGAGGGCGTTGTAATTATTGATGTTGGTATTACACGTGTTCCAGACGATACTAAAAAGCGAGGTTATAGACTTGCAGGTGATGTTGATTTTGAAAGCGTAAGTAAAAAAGCAAGTTATATAACACCAGTTCCTGGAGGTGTTGGGCCAATGACGATTGCTATGTTGTTAAAAAATACGTTGCTGGCAAGAGAAATGCGAAACAAATAATAAGTGCCACTTTGAGTGCTGTTCTGGCCCTTTTTTTAATATTGATGCTCAAACAACAACCAGGAGTCTGGGTCAATAACCACGTCTTTTACTTTAGCTTTAATCTCTAATTTAGCAGACGCTTTTTTGTCTTTTACAAATAATGTCACAACCTCAGAAAAGTCATCTTCATAAATAAGTTTCAACTCGATTGGAAAAGAAAATACTACATTAGTTTTTTGAGTTTGCTCAACATTAAACGTAAGTGTTTGGTTGTTCGATTTCCATGAGGTTTTTAAAATAGGCTGCCCAGGTTGTTCTAACCATTGTGTAAAAAAAGCATCCAATTCTTGATTTGTCACTTCTTCAAACACGTTTTTTAAATCGTCACTCGATGCATTTTTTAAAGCATATATTTGGTAGTAGGCTCTAATGCTGTTCCAAAAAGGTGCATCACCCACTTTTTTGCGTAACATGTGCAATACCCAAGCGCCTTTTTGATAGGAGTTGGTATTGAGTAGTCGCATCAAACTTTTGGTTTCAGAATCTAAAACAGGTGTTAATTGTTGCTTTGAAAATTTAATAACTGCATCACGTTGTTTGTTAACTAGCTCTAAAAAAGCAGTTTTTCCTTTAGTATTTTCAACATATAAATTGGTAAAATAAGTAGCAAATCCTTCACTTAGCCAAACATGCGTCCAATCGGTTTCGGAAGCCGAATTTCCAAACCATTGGTGTGCAATTTCATGAGCAAAAAGGTTTTCAATTTTACGCTCACCGCTTACCGAGTTTTCAAAATAAAAGATATTACTCGCATTTTCCATGCCTCCAAAACGTGTTTTAGATTGCACATTTGCCAACTTGGAATAAGGATAAGGACCAACATGCTCAATAAAGAAATTGATGATGTCTTTTCCCATGGCATAATCGTAAAAACCAGCGTCTTTGTTTTGTGGATACACCCAAGATGAGATGGGAATATTATGGGTTTCGCCAATGTGTTGTACTGCAAAGCGAGCAATACCAATCACCATCACTTTTGTTGGAATTGGCACCTCTGTTTTCCAAACATATAAGGTGTTTTGATTATCCAAATCGGTTTCTTCAACTTGCGAGCCATTACCAACTACTTGATAGTGCGAAGGTGCTGTAACATGCCATTCTACTAATGCTTTATCTGAAGGATGATCTACGGTTGGCAACCATTGATGCGCTCTATTAGGCCAATTATCGCCAAAAAAAGTACGATCGCCATATTTGTTTTTTGAAATTACCAAACCATCTTTTGGAATACCATGATAGGTTATTGAAAATGATTTTTCTTCACCAGCAGTGATGTTGCTATAAATGGTAAGTGTATTATTTTGGTGATCAAATTTTATCGGGTTTCCGTTCTCGGTAATTGAGCTTACCATCATCCCTTTGTTTGTTTCATCTGTATTTTCTAAATCCAGTTTAAAACTTTCTAAATTAGAAGTAGCAACAAGATTAATATTTGCCTCTCCCTGTATGTCATTATTATCATCGTTTACAGTAATATGAAACTCATATTTTTGAACATCGATAGTGCCATAATCTGTATAATTTCGTTGGCTATATGATGAAAAACTATAGCAAATAAATGTTGTTAAAAGAAGTGTTATTTTTTTCATGGGATAGATTTATTATTTAGCAAATAGTTGACTCATATCTCTAAAAGCCTTAAACTCTAAAGCGTTTCCTGAAGGATCTAAAAAAAACATGGTGGCTTGTTCGCCTATAAGACCTTCAAAGCGAATATAAGGTTCAATAATAAATTTAACACCTTTTTGTTTTAAAGATTCAGAAAAACTTTTGAATGTTTCCCAAGGCAGCACAATTCCAAAATGAGGTACAGGTACATTTTTTCCATCAACAGGATTGGTGTGCAATTCCTCTGTGGATCTTTTTTTGTAATGAATCACCAATTGGTGTCCAAAAAAATTAAAATCTACCCAATGGTTGCTACTTCGTCCTTCAACGCAATTAAGAGTATCTCTATAAAATGTTCGACAAGTGTCTAAATTCCATACAGGAATCGCTAAGTGAAAAGGTGAAATTTGCGTCATTGGTTTGGTTTGTAACGTAAAGTTACATTTTTTGTCTGACACAATTAATTTTCCAAGTAGGGTAAATAATTTTTTCTTGTTTATCTGTCCACTCTCCAACCCATTTATAACCAGTATTATTCATGTCGTAAAAGGTTAATCTATAATAACCATCCATTCCGTTAGGCGCTTTTTGTTCGCGATACAAGACGATTTTATCATCTTTTTTATTGCCTTCCCAAACAGGAAATGTTGTTGAAGGCGTTTTTGAAGAATACCAATGGACATACCATCTACTGCTATCGACTATGTATTGCCTGATACTTCCTGAATGTGCGCCATCAGCTTTTAATGTTTCATCTTGGACAGCCATACCATTTAAAATATATTTCCAAGTCCAAGTTATGTCTACAGGTTCTGCCCAAGTACCATCTGGATTTCTGCTTACTGAAGTGCAATTGCAGGTTCCAATCATAAGTTGGTAGTCTTTAATTTGTTGAGGTGCTTCAGGATTAGCTTTCCCATAAGGAAATTCTTTGGATGCATTATAATTGTATTGTGCGAAAGAAGAGATGGAAGCAAGAAGTAATAGTAGTGTAACTTTCTTCATTTTTCAAGTTTTTAAGAAACTTTTTATCAGTAATTTAAATATGTTAATTGGTATTAACCATGACCTGCCAAATGCCCATTATGGGCTTTCATAATGGTTTTTATTTCAAGTTACTTATGTAAATGAAAAGTAGAATACTAATTATGAATAAATTAACAGCTGTTTAGTGCTTGTGATTTTTTTTGTTTGAAGAATATTGAGATTCATTTTCCAGGTTGGAATTATGAATTTTTGTTGATTCACTCAATAAATTATTGAGAGTTTTAAGTTCTACTGGAGTAAGTTCTCTATATTTTCCAACTGGAATATCTAATGTTATATTCATGATACGAGTACGTTTTAAAGTTTGTACTTCGTAATTCAAATAGTCACACATACGTCGTATTTGCCTGTTTAAGCCTTGGGTTAAAATAATGCTGAACGTATGAGAATTTATTTTTTTTACTTTACATTTTTTTGTGGTTTGACCTAGATCCTCAATAAAAATGCCTCCAGACATTCTATTGATAAAAGTTTGAGAAATTGGTTTATCGACCGTTACAATATATTCTTTTTCGTGATTATTACTCGCTCTTAGAATTTTATTGACAATATCGCCATCGTCAGTTAGAAGAATTAAACCTTCGCTAAGCTTGTCTAGACGACCTATTGGGAAAATGCGTTTGTGATAATTTATGTAATCAATTATATTGTCTTTTTCAACATTGGTATCTGTAGTGCAAACAATGCCAATGGGTTTGTTAAAAGCTAAATAAGTGCGTTTAACATCTTTCTTTTTAATGATTTCCCCATCAACTGCAATAACATCATTTTCGGTGACTTTTGTACCCATTTCTGGAACAATATTATTAATTGTAACGCGTCTTTCTTCAATTAGCTTATCGGCAGCTCGACGAGAGCAAAAACCAGCTTCACTTAAATATTTATTGAGTCGTGTTAACTTTTCTTCCATCTAGCAAAAATACTGATAATAATTAGCTTTTTATAAAGTTAACAATGCTTTCGGTAACCTTTGTGTTGTTAAGAGAGTGTCCAAAACCATTAGTAGAAATTAAAATACTATTCTTGAAATTTGATTTAATAAGTTCAGCATCAGAAAAAGGAATAATTGGGTCTTTAATATCGTGAATAATTAGACCTTCAGCTGCTATGTTTTTTGCAAATTTTGAGGTTGAAAATTCTGTTGGAACAGCACCAAAGCGGTTAAATATTATTCTACCTAAATTTTTTTCAATCTTCTTGTTATAACCTAAAAGATTAATGTAATTTTTTAAAACATTTTCAAACTCCGAAGGTGCACCAAGCAATACCATTTTTTGTATGGAATCCAGTTGATATTTCTGTTGATGGAACACTGCTGCCATACCACCAACTGAATGGCCTATTACAATTTGTGGCTCATATTTTTGCGCAACAACATTAATAAACTCCGAGTAGAGCAATGCGTTAAAAAGTTTGCTTCCGGAGGCACCATGAGCTGGAGCGTCTAAGGCGATAACATTAAACCCTTCTTCTGTGAAAAATTCGATTTTCCGCTTCCAGCGTGCCGAATTGCTTTCCCAACCATGAGCCAGTAAAATGGTTTCTTTGTCTCCTTGCCAATGGTAAGTTGCAATGTTTAAATCGTCATATTTTAAAATCTTTTTATTGGCAAAACTTAAAAACGCTTCATGTTTTTGTGTTAGTTTTCCTTTACGTGGTTTGGAAAATAAATGAAGCGCCTTATTTGCAGCATAATCTGCCGAAACATAGCTTAATACGTTGAGGTATGAACCTATTAATTTAATAATATATTTTTCCATGAAAAAAGTAAGGCTTAATCTTCTCTGTTAACTTTATCAATTGAAAATGCTGGAGAGCAGATAGCTATATATTCACAAGGTTCAGTAAATGGGTTTGAATATTGTACTCTAACATTTTTATTTATTTTTATAGATTGACCAGCTTCTAACACGATGGTTTCTCCATCAATTATAAATTGCTTTTTCCCTTTAATGATATAAGTGTATTCATCAAACTCTGGTGTTTGAAAAGCTTCACTCCAGCCCGAAGGTGCAACCATGTGAGCAATACTTAGTTCTGGATTATTATTTATAGCATTGCCAAAATGTTCTTCAATAAGTTTGCCGTCGTTAGTAGGCACAATAAAAGGTGATTTTTGTAGGGTGTATTTTTTCATTTAAAACCACTGAATAAAAAAGTTTTTAATCTTCGCATTATCTGGAATATGAATAGCTTCAACATTTAAATTCATATCAAAACGCATTTCTGCTGGTAATTGGTCTTTATCTATTGTGAAATACGCATTGATATCATCAACCGATATAATAATATCTCTTAAAGTATTTTGTATGCTCGATATTTTATAGTTGTCTCTAATGGTTTTAAAAGTGCTGTTTGTATGTAAACCTATTGAGGTTTTATAGCGCTCATCAATTATTCGTATAGTTTTAATGGTTGCTGTAGAATCTAAATATTGAGAAGGTGATAAGATTAATAGTTGTTTGCCACCTTTTTCGTAAACAAGAATATCGTTGGTATTGCCAGCAAATTCATCACCACTTATTGAGGTAACAATAGAATCGTTTGCAAATACCATTTTTAAATCTCTTACCTGTGTGGAATCGTTAAGGTTGCCAATGTTATTTGGCGATATCATAAATGGGTCTTGCTCTTTATTACAAGAAGTGAATAAGCTAATAGATAGAATTAAGGCTAAGATTAAGTGTTTCATTTGCTAATAATTTGAAAAATGGTATGTGGTTTATTGTTTTTTGGATTGGAAATGATTTCCAAACGCCTATTATGGGCTTTATTTCATTACTTTTTTTAGTACTCCAAATACTGCACGAATAAATGTAGCACTTGTTAATACTTTAACGACAGGATTTTGGCGTTGGTATCTTGAAGACGATTTTCTTCTGGATTTTGATTCACGTTCGCGTTCTTTTTTAAGTTCTTCTCGTTCTTTTTCTAGAGCTAAACGTTCGTCTTCTTTTTTCTTTAATTCTTCTGCTTTTTTAATTTTTTCATTCAATAATTCATAGGCACTCTCTCGATCAATTTCCTCATTATATTTTAAAACTAACTTAGAATCGTCCAGTAATTGATTTAATTCTTTTTGTGTGAGAATATCCATCCTGCTCATTGGCGCTCGCATCATGGTAGCTGCCAAAGGTGTTGGTCGTCCTTTTTCATCTAATGCCGAAACCAATGCTTCACCAATACCTAGTGAAGTTAATACTTCTGCAGTGTCGTAATAATCAGTATCTGGATAATTCTGAGCCGTTAATTTTATAGCTTTTCTGTCCTTGGCTGTAAATGCACGTAATGCATGTTGCACTTTTAAACCTAACTGGCTCAGCACAGCTTCTGGAACATCGGTTGGGTTTTGAGTTACAAAATACAAACCGATCCCTTTACTTCTTATAAGTTTTACGATGCTTTCAATTTGATTTAATAGTGCCTTTGAGGCTTCGTTAAAAATTAAATGTGCTTCGTCAATAAACATGATAAGCTCTGGTCTTCCAGAATCACCTTGCTCAGGAAACGTTTCATAAATTTCGGCCAATAAGCTCAGCATAAATGTTGAGAATAGTTTTGGTTTATCTTGTATATCGGTTAATCTAATAATGTTTATATAAC
>CALZKX010000339.1 GCA_945788155.1 uncultured Flavobacteriaceae bacterium | reverse complement strand
TATTGATTTGTTTTTAGAAACCAAAAAAAAACATGGAAATTATGAAAACACGATCGCTTATATTGCTTTGTTTATTAGCATTTTTTAGTTCTTGCATTGTAAAATCTATCCAACCTTTTTACATAGCTGAAGCTACCGAATACCAAAAACACCTTATTGGTGAATGGACAGATGATAAAAAAGCAACTTGGACAGTTGTATCATTTAAAGACACGTTCTTGGAAGATAATAAAGATTGGACTAAAGTTAGCGACGAAGACAAAGTTGCTTACCAAAAATACAAAGATGGCTACTTTATTATACGCACAAAAAACGACAATGAATCTGTCTTTATGGCAATGCCCTTTAAAATAGATGAGCAACTATTTATGGATTTTATTCCGTTTGATTATGAAGATATTAGCAACGATTTGGTTAGTCAACACTTGCTTAGAACACACTCGGTAGCCAAAATAGATACATTAGAAAGCAATACCTTAAATATTACATGGCTTGATGAAAGTAGATTGACCGATTTGTTTAAAAAAGACAAATTAAAGCTTAAACATGAAAAAGTTGGTATAGACGAATCATTTATATTAACAGCCACTTCCAAAGAATTGTATGCATTTTTAAAAAAATATATGAAAGCCGATATCGAAAACAAATGGGAATCTTCAGAAAAATTTACTTTAACCAAAACAAATGCTCAACCTTAATCCGTATTTAAAAAAATTAAATAACCACAGACCATTTCTATTTAATTTGGTGCTGTGGTTTTGCTCGTTTGTAATTTTGCTCTTTATTTTTTCAAAAGGACAAAAACCAATTAAAATAGACTATATCTATACCATTGGTTTTTTAACAAGTGTGGCTATTCCTGTAGTAATTAACTTATATATAATCGTTCCGCGATTTTTAAAAAAAGAAAAATATGTCTTTTTTGCGTTAGTATTTACTGCCAACCTCATCCTATTTACACAATTGCACATTTGGTTTTTTGAGCCACTAATTGATACACTATTTCCTAATTATTTTTTTATGTCATACTTCTCGAATACGAGGTATATTGTTATTTTTAGCATATTTTTAATTTCTACAACACTATTAAAACTATCGGAAGATTGGTTCTATTTTAATCAAAATGAAAACAAAGCACTTAAAACCCAAAATGAACTCATTCAATTACAACTAGCGTCATTACGCTCCCAAATAAATCCGCATTTTTTATTCAATTCATTAAATGTTATTTATGCGCTTGCTATTCAAAAAAAAGAAAATATTAAAGATGCCATTGTGCAATTATCAGACATATTGCGATATGTTATTTACGATTCAAACGCAGAAAGAGTTACTCTAAAAGAAGAAGTTACGTTTTTAAAAAATTACATAGATTTTCAAAAATTTAGAGTGCAAGGATTTGATAATATCAGCCTAAAAACGATTATTGAAGATGAAGACTTTAAAATTTATCCCATGTTATTGCTTCCACTTGTTGAAAACAGTTTTAAACATGGTATTAAAGGAAATTTAGAGGATACTTTTATAAACATCGAACTAAAACAACAAGGCGATGCGTTTTATTTTAAAATTGAAAACAATAGCTTAAAGGAAAACGATAACATCTCAAACGAAAAATCTGGCGTAGGACTTGAAAACATACAAAAAAATCTAGAAATTGTATATCCAAAAAATCATGCATTTATCATTAACAAAACCAGTAATATATTTACTGTACAACTAACCATAAATACACAACCATAAAGCTATGAAGCTTAACTGTTTAATAATAGATGATGAACCTTCTTCGCAATCTATCTTAAAAATATTTTGTGATGATGTCGAGTTTCTAAACGTTATTTCAATTTGCAATAATGCTTTGGAAGCTATGTCTGTTTTAAACAAACAAAACCATATTGACTTACTTTTTTTAGACATAAACATGCCAAAACTATCTGGGCTAGATTTTTATAAGTCTTTACAAAATCGGCCTGATGTTATTTTTACCACAGCCTATTCGGAATATGCTTTAGAAGATTTTGAAGTAAATGCCATAGATTATTTATTAAAACCGTTTTCTTTCGAACGCTTTTTAGCTGCTGCAAACAAAGTTCTAAACAAGAAAAAATATAAAAAACCAATTGACGATGCCATTTTAATAAAAGCAAATAAAGTGCTACACAAAGTGCATCCTAACACTATTTTATTCGTAGAAGCTTTTGGTGATTATGTGAAAGTGCATCAAGAAAATTCAGTAATTACAACCAATAGTACGTTTACTAATATTTTAAAGCTTTTACCTAACCATTTTGTACGCTGCCACAAATCGTTTGCTATTAATTTAAAAAAAATGAATAGCTTAGCAGGAAATATTGCTACTGTTGGAGACAAAACCGTTCCAATAGGTCAAACTTATAAATCAAACTTTTTAAAATCCTTAAATCCATAACCATGTTTACAAAAAACTACAACGACTTAGCCTTGGCCATTTTACGTATTGGAGCATCTGCCTTAATGCTTACTCATGGAATTCCAAAAATTGAGCGGCTTTTTGCTGAAGATATTCAATTTCCAGATCCACTAGGAATAGGAGCTCCAACCTCATTATCCCTAGTTATCATTGGTGAGGTTATTGGGCCTCTATTTATAATTTTTGGATTTAGAACTAAACTTGCAGCTATTTTCCCAATAGCAACCATGTTAGGTGCATTCTTTTTTGTGCATTTAAGTGACCCAATTGGAAAACAAGAAAAGGCATTACTCTTTTTAATGGCATTTTTAGTGATATTTTTGGCTGGACCTGGGAAGTATTCTATTGACAAAAGATAATAAGTTTCTTGTATAAGAGACTTTTAAGTACACCTAAGGAATTTTTAGTTGTGTTTTTGGAGTTACGCTTATCGGTCTCGGCTATGGGTAGTTGCGTGGGTTAGCACTTAACTTTGCAAGTACGCACCAAACTGAAAATCCGCGAGGATTTTCAGAAGTAGGCGAGAACAAGCAATTACTTATAGCCATTGTTGTGCTTAGTTTTTCATTTGTTCAAATTTATATGTATTCACTCGTTCACTTCCAGCACCTAAAATCAGAATAGCACCAGAATTACTTATTCCCTGAACTATTATTAATTCATTTTCAGATTTAGAAAGTATGGCTTTTGCTTCGTAATCTTTTGCGTAAATTGGATAAAACGGAATCAATTCTCGATATCTTTTTAAAGAAAAAGAATTGTTTTTAATTTTTCCATTTAACCGAATTGATTTTATAATTCTTTGGTCACGAGACAATGAGATTTCAATTTCAGTTGGGTTTAGATATTCAAGTCTTATTAAGTCAGATTTTAAGTCAGTTGTATCGTTTTCTTTTTTCGAGTTTAATTGAATTATTCTCCATAAAGTCAATTCAGTATTTGAGTCTGAAATATTCTTATAAACTCCATTAACATCTGCGTTATTGATTTCAACTTCACTTTTTCTAATCAGCTTTTTTGTTCCAAAACTTGCCAAGCAAGATTGAAGTATAAAAAGACAACAAATTAATATTCCGATTTTTTTTATCAAATTAAGCACAACGGTTAAAGTATCTTCAGTTTTAATTGACGATACTGTACGATAAGCGAAGTTAGTTTTTTAAAATTAATAAGTCAATAGCCTAATATGCTTTGTAAAAGATAGTTATCAACAAAGAAATGTGTCAATCAACCCAAAATCCTAACCATCAACTCTTTTAGTAAATCGCCTTGTGGCACAGCATTAGAACCAACACCTTTACTTTTAACATCAAACTCGCGCAAGGTGGCAATCACACTACTTACCTTTTTCATAGGGTAGTTTTTTGCGGCATTGGTATATTCGCTCACAAAATAAGGGTTAATGCGTAAGGATGAGGCTATGGCTCTTGGTGACCTATCGTTTAAACCATGCAAATGCAATAACTGTGAAAAGAAATTAAACAGCAGTGAAACCGTTACCACCATTGGGTTATCCTTTGGGTTATCGGCAAAATAATTAATAATTCTATGCACTTTAACTACGTTCTTCTCTCCTACCGCTTTTCGTAATTCAAAATTGTTATAATCTTTTGAAATACCAATGTTCTCTTCTATAAGTTCAGGCGAAATCTGGGTATCTTTTGGAATGATAAGTTGTAATTTTTCTAGCTCGTTATTAATTTTACTTAAATCGGTGCCTAAAAATTCCACCAACATTTGCGCTGCTTTAGGTGAAATACTATAACCCTTTAGTGACAATACACGGCGTATCCAATCGACTACTTGGTTTTCGTACAGTTTTTTGCTTTCATAAACAACACCAACCTTATTAATGGCTTTGTACAATGCTTTCCGTTTGTCTATTTTTTTGTACTTATAATTTACCACCAAAACCGTTGTTGGCTGTGGGTTTTCGGCATAAGAGCTTAATTTTTCAATGGTACGTGATAGGTCTTGTGCTTCTTTTACTATTACTACTTGGCGTTCTGCCATCATTGGGTAACGTTTGGCATTGCCCACAATATCATCAATCGACACATCACGACCATATAACACCATTTGGTTAAAGCCTTTCTCCTCTTCGGCAAGCACGTGGTCTTCGATAAAATCGGAAATCTTATCTATATAATAAGCTTCCTCGCCCATAAGAAAATAAATAGGTTTAATATTACCTTTTTTTATATCGTTTACTAACTGTTTAACTTCGTCCATTAAAAAAAAATCATCAAATTTGTGTTGTGCAAAAATTAGATTTTCCCACATATACATTTCGATTCAAAAATAGCGAAAATAAACCTTATATTTTTGATGGCATACGCAAAAAATTTGTGGTTTTACAACCAGAAGAATGGGTGCGCCAACATTGTGTACAGTACCTTATTAATGAGAAAAAGTATCCCAAATCACTTATTAATATCGAGAAAGAATTAAAAATAAACAATCTTAAAAAACGCTACGATATTGTTGTCTTTAATTCTGATGGTTCTATTCATTTAATTGTTGAATGTAAAGCTCCTAAAATTACCATAGACCAGAGTGCTTTCGACCAAATTGCAAGATATAATTTAGCTTTAAACGCTACCTTTTTAATGGTTACCAATGGATTAAATCACTATTATTGCAGTATCGATTTTGAAAAAGAACGCTATCAATTTTTAAAAGATATTCCGCCATATAGCTTGTGAAAATAGCAATTGTCATATTAAACTGGAACGGAAAGGCACTGTTGCAACAGTTTTTGCCTTCGGTGTTATTATTTTCTAAAGAAGCAAAAGTTTATGTTGCCGATAATGCATCTACTGATAATTCGGTTGAATTCTTAAAAGATCATTACCCTCAGGTAACTATTATTCAAAACAACACAAATGGTGGTTATGCCAAAGGCTATAACGATGCCTTGAAACATGTTGAAGCAGATGTGTACTGTTTATTGAACAGCGATGTAGAAGTGACTGAAAATTGGCTTTTACCAATTAAAGAAGTTTTTATTAATGAACCAAATACTGCAATCATTCAGCCAAAAATTCTAGATCAAAAGCAAAAAGATTATTTTGAGTACGCTGGAGCAGCTGGTGGATTTATAGACAAATTTGGATATCCTTATTGTCGTGGTCGAATTTTTAACACCATTGAAAAAGACAAAGGTCAATACAACGATATTATTGATGTTTTTTGGGCTTCTGGAGCTTGTTTATTTGTAAAGAGCACTGTTTTTAGTACTTTAAATGGTTTTGATGAATCTTTTTTTGCTCACATGGAAGAAATAGATTTTTGCTGGAGGGCAAAAAACTTGGGTTACGACGTTAAATATGTTGGCTCTTCAACTATTTACCATGTTGGTGGTGCCACATTAAGCAATACAAGCCCAAAAAAAACCTATTTAAATTTTAGAAACAGTTTGTACACCCTTGTCAAAAATGCTTCAAATAATATTTTTTATCTAGTATTTATTAGGCTTCTTCTTGATGGTTTAGCAGGAATAAAATTTTTATTTGAATTTAAACCAAAACACACTTTGGCAATTATTAAAGCACACTTCTCATTTTATAACCATTTAAGCATCCTGCTCAAGCAAAGAAAATCTCAAAGCAAAAAAGTACATTTCTACACTCATAAAAGCATAGTTTGGTCATATTTTATCTCAAAAAAAAAATCTTTTAAAAGTTTATAAATTAGTTAGTAAAAGTTTTGTTAATACTAAGTATTATTGGGCTTTTTTATATAATTTTGTGATATTCGTCGAATATAAATTAATTAACATCCTTACCATGAAGAAAATATTTTTGTTAAGTCTATCTGCAATGCTTGTTTTAAGCTCTTGTGTGTCAAAAAAAGAATATGCTGCATTAGAGGCAAAACAACAAGAAACACAAGACCTATTAAATACTGCAACTGTTAAATTAAATGCATGCTTATCTGATGCTGCAGCCGCAAATGCTCGAGCAGAAGCTTTAAAAGATCAGTTAGCTGATATGAGAAAAAACAACGAAAGTCTTATACAAAGCAACAAAGATTTAACAATGCTTACCGCAAAAGGAGCAGATAATGTTGAAAGAACTTTAGAAAGTATTAAAGAAAAGGACCTTAAAATTACACGTTTACAAGATGCAATTAACAAAAAAGATAGTGTGACCCTAGCTTTAGTAACAAGTTTGAAACGTGAAGTTGGATTAAACGACCCAGATATTGAAATTAATGTTGAAAAAGGAGTCGTGTTTATTTCTATTTCGGATAAATTACTATTTAAAACCGGAAGTTACGTAGTTACTGATAATGCTAAAAATGTTTTAGCAAAAGTTGCCAAGGTTGTAAACGACAAACCAGATTTTGAGGCTATGGTTGAAGGACATACAGACAGTCGTTCGTTCCAAAAAGGTGTGCTGTTGGATAACTGGGACTTAAGTGTAAAGCGCGCAACATCTATTATTAGAGTATTAGAAGATTTAGGTGTGAACTCGTCTCGTTTAATTGCAGCAGGAAGAAGTTACTATGTTCCTTTAGTGGATAACGATACCGCTGAAAACAGAGCAAAAAACAGACGTACACGAATTGTTGTAATGCCAAAAATTGATCAGTTCTACGACATGATAGAGAAAGAAATGAAGAATCTTTCTGCTGGTGGCAACTAATTAGTGATAATATTTTAAATAAAAAAGAGGCTGTCTGAAAAGGCAGTCTTTTTTTTGCAATTTTTCTAGTAAATTCTTAACTTTAAGAATGAGCAGAAAAGTAGTTTTTAAGACCTATAACCAAGATCAGTTAAGTCTTTTACCACCC
>CALZKX010000338.1 GCA_945788155.1 uncultured Flavobacteriaceae bacterium | reverse complement strand
CGTCGGCATAACTCGGAAACACATCTACAGTATCTCCTTTTATCCTGAAGTTTCCATGATTGAATTCACTTTCGGTTCTTGAGTATAAACTTTGCACTAATTGATGCAATAGTTTTGTTCTTGAAATGACTTGATCTTTTTTAAGGGTAATTACATTTTTTTGAAACTCAACGGGATTTCCAATACCATAAATACAAGATACCGAAGCGACTACCAATACATCACGACGACCAGAAAGCAGCGAAGAAGTAGCGCTTAAACGCATTTTTTCTATTTCTTCATTTATAGATAAATCCTTTTCAATATAAACTCCAGAAACAGGAATATAAGCTTCTGGTTGGTAATAATCGTAATACGATACAAAATACTCAACTGCATTTTCAGGAAAGAATTGTTTAAACTCAGAGTACAATTGCGCTGCCAAGGTTTTGTTATGCGCTAAAACCAGTGTAGGACGCTTAATTTTTTGAATGACATTAGCAACTGTAAACGTTTTACCAGATCCAGTAACACCAAGTAATGTTTGGTATTTTTCGTTAGAGAGAACACCCTTTGTAAGCTGTTCTATAGCCTCAGGTTGGTCTCCTGTTGGTTTAAAGTCTGATTTTATTTTGAATTTCATATTTATTTCTCTCCTTTCGACTTCGCTCAAGATAAACTCCTGCAGGAATCTTATAAATTATTTGTACGATTCAAATTTATTGATAAAATAGATAAGTTCAATTATACATGCTTAAAATTCTAAAAAAAACAGAACGCTGATGTAACTCTCTCTTTTCTTATTGATTTTTAAAGGAATTATTGAGTCTAAAGGTTTCGTGGATTTTTATGATTTATTACAGATTTTATCAGTAAAAATGGATGATTCTAATAACTCTCGAGATAGTGTTCTCTATGCTCGATTTATCGTTTTTTTCCAATATTTGGATTTCTATTAGTATGTAAAACTGCTAGAATTATTATGGTTTGCTCTCTTAAAATATAATGAATACCAAAAGGAAACCCTTTTATATAGCGAACACGAGTGCTAAGATATTTCTTTTGAAACAACTCAGGATTTTCTTGAATTACACCAATTTCAATATATAGATGTTCTAAAAATTTGTCTGTAATATGTGAAGCTTTTTTTTCGTAATAATCAACAGCTTGTTGAATGTCTTCAAAAGCAAGAACACGAATTTGCAGTTGAAACATTATTTTCTTTTAATAGAAGATTTTAATTTATCAAAAGAAATAAAATTATCAGGATTTTGCTCAGTTTCAATTAAACGGTTTTTAATAACTTTTTTATGAGCTGAACTTAATTCAGATTTTTGAAGTTTTTGAACTAAATATATCTGAAACTCCTCCAATGTTTTAAACTTGAATTTAGTAATATTTATATTTTCGTCAAAAGAGATAGTTGTCATTGCAATTTTAATTAAAAACAAAGATACAAAAAAATAGAACGCTGATGTAACTCTCTCTTTTCTTATTGATTTTTAAAGGAATTATTGAGTCTAAAGGTTTCGTGGATTTTTATGATTTATTACAGATTTTATCAGTAAAAATGGACGATTATAATAACTCTCGAGACAGTGTTTTCTTTTGTTTAATTAGTAAAGAGAAATGACCAATTAATTTTGAATTTCATCACTTAATTCGATTTCTAGATACTCAATTATATTTTTTTGAATATCATATAGTTTATTAACTCCTTTAAGGATGTTTTCTGCGTTAAAACTTTTCATTTTAACATAGTTTTCAAAAACTGAATTGGATAAGATAGAACGTACATTGACATCAAAAAAACTGTAATCATTTTTAAATTTGCTACCTTTTATATTTTTGATTTGATAGTTCTGGGTTATAAACGAATAGATGTGATCTGTGCCATAGTCGTAAGTTATTTTTATAGAATATTCGTAATCATCATAAATATATTTCCAAGATGCAATTTGGGTTTTAAGTTTTTCATCTTTAATACCTTCAAGTTTATCTGAAGATAATACAGTTGTTATTGGATCAAATTTTGGAATATAAAGCATTGCAAACATAAGCGTATCAAGTTTTTCCAATTTAATTTCTTTTGGATTTGGATGCATTAAACTTGATAATTCGTTAACTTTTTCAAATACGAACTTATGATTTTTAATTATAGTTGTTAATTGTTCTTGGTTATTAATAATTTCATTTTTTAAACTTACTAATATTTTATATTCTTCAATGTTCTGTTTACGATTTTCATTCCAATTATTAATCTGTAAAGCAATTACGATTCCTATTACTACAAGTATTATTTCTCCAATAGCGTATTTAAGATACTTTCCAGTTTTACCTTCTGAAAGAAGGGATTTACGAATTTGTCTAAAGAACTTAATCATGTGCAGAACTTTTATTCTTTCCGCAAGCGGCTATCTCAACCAAAGGTCTGCCAGACCTTTGATTTTGCTTTGCAAAATTGAGTTTCGATAATCTAAAAAATTTTATCATTAATATTTGTATTACATATTGTAAACAAATTTAACAAAGTAAGATGATATTTTAAGATGAAGCTGTCATAAAAGTGATTTATACTGTGATTTAGAGTGTATGGAATAATTTGGGTTTGTTAAAACTGAATATTATAGGTGTCAAGAGATTCTTCATTTTATCCGAATGACACTTTCAAGCAGGAATTTATCGTTTTAAAGTAAAATGTCCACGATATTCTTTTCCGTTTGGAAGTTTAGTTACAAACCAATAATCGCTAGATGGTAGCAGCTCACCATTTAAAGTACCATCCCAACCTATACTATTATTGTTAAATGATGAAATAAGTTTGCCATAACGATCAAAAATAGTAACTGTGGTACCTTGATTGAATTGCGAATTTACACCATACAGTTGCCATGCATCGTTAAAACCATCGCCATTAGGCGTGAAAAATTTTGGAAAACCTAACACCGAAACCACTTGCTCTACCAATCCACAACCATTTTTATCTCTAATATATACTGTGTAAAAACCAGGATTTACATTGTTAAATACATTGCTGTCTTGATAAGCACCAAAATCTAAAGCATATTCATATTCGCCTTCGCCAGAAACCAATACTGTAATCGTGTTGTTGGTTGAAGCTTCCTCAATAATGATATCATCAATTGTCGCAATATTTGAAGGTAATACAGTAATCGTCCTAGAGTTAGAACAGTTGTTTTGGTTGGTAACAGTTACTGTAAATATTCCAGTGGAATTAATATCTATGGTTGGTGTGGTTTCGCCTGTGTTCCATAAAAACGAGTAATTACTGTTTTGAGGAACATTAATGGCACCATTATTAAGTGTGAGGGGAAAAGGGTAGCTATTTAAGCAATAGTAAACACTTTCGTCTAGTAGTAATTCAGGGATGTCATACACTGTTAAAGGAATTTCTACAATGGCAAAACAACCATTATTTGATATTACCTCGGCATAAATTGTGTCGTTAAAAGGAACGGTATTTTGATAATTATTGATTAATGGTGTTCCTAAATTAAAAATGTCGTTTTGTGATTCGTAAAAAGTAATCACTGTATTTGCAGGAACAAGTTGCTCGATTTGTTGTTGAATTTGCGAAAGGTTAAATATGGCAATACCATCGTTTGAAATGTCATCGCATACTTCAACAGGTGTTAACATTATCGTAGAACTAGAAGTTTGT
>CALZKX010000337.1 GCA_945788155.1 uncultured Flavobacteriaceae bacterium | reverse complement strand
TTGGATAGTTTTCTAATATGCCTCGCAGCCGTAACGCCCGAAATGCCATTACCTATGATGACTATGTGCTCCATAAATTTAATTGTTGATAAATATGTCGAATCTAAAGGTAATAACTTAATTTATTTCACAAAATTTAAAACTTATAAAAAATACAAATGACCCTTTTTCGTAAGGTTGTTTATTAAAAGTAGACTTACAAAAACAACATGCTTATTAAACAAATTTTTTTATAATGAATAAATCAGTAATTGGATTAATTTTTTTCTATGTTTCTTTTAGCGGATTTTCACAGCAAGAAACCCAAAAAAAAGAAAGCAACATTAAAACCTATACACCTTCAAAATTACTGGTTAAAGGACAATGGGACATCAAATGGTTTAATAATTTGTACACACAAACAAAAGAGGCAAATGCTGGTGGAGAAGTGATAGAGGATTTACCAAGAGAAACCTACTTCACGTCCAGTATAGATATATTTACTGGTGTTTCAAATACTAATAGCTTCAATGTAGGTGTATTGCTAGAGATTAGGTCTAACGCAGTTTCTGGACGAGATGCTTTGGATGTTTTCAAGTTTGATAGTGATATACAATCTTCACGTTCAGGGTTGACCTCTATTGCGCCTGTAATAAAATTTAATCCAATAAAAGATGTTGGTAATTTCACTGTGCAAACAGCATTGCATATTCCATTAATTACTGATGAAAGCAATGATAATGGCGTGTTTTTGGACCAAACAGCTTACACGTTCCAAAACCGATTTTTTTACGATTATACATTTCCTGAAGGTGATTGGCAGGTATTTACCGAATTGAATACTGAATACAATTTTGGTGATGAATCTAGTTTTGCAAACAAGACATTTGTTTTTACTCCAGGAATTTTTATGAGCTATTTTCCAAGCCAGGAAATTACAGTATTAGGATTTTTACAACACCAACAAAGATTGGGTGATTTTACACAGGATTTTACCGCTTTAGGTTTTGGTGGGAAATATCAATTGTCATCAATTATAAATATTGAACTGCTTTTTAGCGATTTTGTTAGAGGCACAAACTCAGGCCTAGGGCAAACATTTAATATTGGATTAAGAGCATTATTTTAAACTTAAAGCTTAAATTAGGGTTTTAAAACAAAATTATGAACGTTGGAAAATTTCTGATTTTTTTAATACTGATTGCTCAATTATCCTGTTCAGGACAGGCAACTTCAAAGATTAATGGAGTAAGCTTTGTGGCCTCAAGAGTTGCGATTGATTCTTCACATGTAAACCCAGTCGTTAACATTAATGCGAATTTTGCTGCTGTTATGCCATTTGGTTTTATAAGAGATTTACAAAACCCAAAAATAATTTACAATACAGACAGACAATGGTTTGGCGAATCCAAACCTGGCGTAAAGCAATACATTCAAGAATTGCACAAAAAAGGTATAAAAGTAATGATGAAACCTCATATTTGGATACGAGGAGCGTTTACTGGACACATGAAAATGACCTCTGAAACACATTGGAAAGAACTCGAAAAGTCGTATTCTGCCTTTATTCTAGATTTTGCTGAATTGGCAGAACAAACCAATGCTGAAATTTTATGTATTGGAACAGAGTTAGAGCAATTTGTAGTTAGTAGACCGCAATTTTGGGATAATTTGATACAGGAAATTAAAACTGTTTACAAAGGGAAACTAACTTATGCAGCAAATTGGGACGAGTTTAAGCGAACACCTTTTTGGGATGATATGGATTATATAGGCGTTGATGCCTACTTTCCTGTAAGTGACAGCCAAACACCAACAGTAGAGGAATGTTTAGAAGGTTGGGCAAAACACAAAGCAGTGATAAGTCAGCTTTCTAATACATTTGATAGACCTGTTTTGTTTACCGAATTTGGTTATAGAAGTGTTGACTATTCGGGAAAGGAACCATGGAAATCCGATAGGTATAAAGAACCTGCTAATTTCGAAGCACAGAATAACACTACAGAAGCTTTATTTAAAACGTTTTGGCACGAAGACTGGTTTGTTGGAGGCTTTGTTTGGAAATGGTTCCATAATCATGAACGTTCAGGAGGAAGTGATGATAACCAATTTACACCACAAAATAAGCCTGTTGAAGCGATAATTAAAGCACAGTTTTCAATTAAAGATTAAAGCTATTTTAATACAAGGTTTTTTTGCTTTATCAAAATCATGTAGCAATAATCTTGAAGGCAATAATAACTTACTGTTTGAGACTTATGCTAACTAAAACCATATTTTAAGTGCCATTATGAGGATAGTCTTATTTCTTTTGTTTTTTGCACTCTATGGTGCTAATGGTAGTGCCCAACAGGATATTGTTGCCGATTTGAAAATTCAAGGAAATGAAAAAGTAAAAACCTCTTTTATTAAAAAATTAGCTATTATCGAAAGCGGAAAACCTTTAGATTCGGCATTAATTGAAGAAGATATTAAACGTCTTAAACGTTTACCTTCGGTTTCACATGCCTATTACCAAGTATTTTATTCTCAAGACAATAGCTATAATGTGTTTTATAATATAGTAGAAAATTTCACTTTCATTCCCTCAATAAATATCTATACAACAAATGATGATGAGTTTGCTTATAGGTTAGGATTATATGAGTTTAATCTATTTGGTCAAAATATTGGGCTTGGAGGGTTTTATCAAAAAGATATTTATAGTTCCTATGCTATTAATTTTAGAGCACCAAATTTATTCTCGAGACAGTTTGGCCTTGCTATAAATTATCAAGACCTTACAACATTGGAACCTGTTTTTTTAGAAAGTGCTACAGCCAATTATAAATATAATAACGAATCATTCGAAATCTTAGGGTTGTATGAACTTGATTTTAATAATAGAATAGAATTGGGAGTCAATTACTTCACCGAAGATTACAGTTATCAATCTGGTGCCATTGATCCATCTGTACCTCAAAAATTGAACATTCATAAACTGCTATTTAAAGGCATATACGATTACAATAACTTAGATTACTTCTACCAATATGTGACTGGGTTTAGAAGTTTGCTCAACCTTCAATATGTTATATCCACTAGTAAAGAACAGCTGGATTTTGTAATAGGTTGGAACAATTTTTATTACTTTGAGCGAATTGGAAATAAAGGGAATTGGGCAAGTAGGTTGCGTGTAGGATTGTCCAGTAACCAAGACACACCTTTTGCACCTTTTTCAGTAGATAACAATATTAACATTCGAGGCGTTGGTAATACCATCGATAGAGGCACAGGCACACTTATATTGAATACAGAATACAGGCATACATTATATGAAAAAAACTCATTTGTTCTACAAGGAAATGCTTTTATAGATTCTGGTTCATGGAGGCTTCCAGGAGGTAAATTGAATGATTTTATAGATTCGGATAATATAAAAGTTTACTCTGGATTAGGATTGCGTTTTATTCATAAAAAAGTGTATAATGCAATATTTAGAATTGATTATGGCATTGGACTTAACAAAAATGGTACACGTGGATTCGTGTTTGGTGTTGGGCAGTATTTTTAAGCAATATTTTTTTTATAATAAGCATGCAATTCCTCGGCATTAGCTCCAAACCACTTTTTTACATAAATTGTCCAGAAATGGTATTGTAGTTTCCAAATACCAT
>CALZKX010000336.1 GCA_945788155.1 uncultured Flavobacteriaceae bacterium | reverse complement strand
GATAAGGATGAAGTTTTACTTATCTTTCCAAAAGAGAAAGAACAAGACATAAAAACGCTAAGGCAACGAGTTAGTGAAAAATTTGGGAACAAGTATCTATAAGTATGGAAGAAAATAAGTTCAATTTTACTGAAGAAGACAATAAGCAACCAACAGTTGAAGAATCCAAGGAAGCCGTTAAACGAGGAGCCAGAGGTCTGTGGTTGAGCATTAAAGTTTTTATGGTGGAGTTGTTGGATTTTCGCCAAGATACTGATCGAGATGCTACTATTGAAGCAATAAAAAACGACGTGCCATTTAAAGGCGCCACAGCTTGGATTTTAATTTGTTCTATTTTCGTGGCCTCTATTGGTTTAAATGCAAACTCGACAGCTGTAGTTATTGGAGCCATGTTAATTTCACCTTTAATGGGTCCTATTTTAGGTGTTGGAATGGCCATAGCGATTAACGATATAGACACCTTAAGACGGTCGTTAATAAACTTAGTTACCATGATCGTATTAAGTTTAATAACGGCATTTTTATTTTTCTATTTGTTTCCTTTAAGTGAAGATACCTCAGAACTTTTAGGAAGAACAAGCCCAGATATTCGAGATGTGTTAATTGCCTTTTTTGGTGGATTGGCATTGATTATTGCAAGAACAAAAAAAGGGACCATAGCATCTGTGATTTTTGGAGTTGCCATTGCTACTGCCTTAATGCCTCCTTTATCTACTGCTGGTTATGGTTTGGCAAAAGCACTTGGCGGTGAAACTGCTATTAATTTAAAGGGCGAAATTGTTACAGGGTTAGATTATGCTAGGGGAGCAATGTACTTGTTTACTATTAATACAATATTTATAGCACTTGCTACCTTTTTGGTGTTAAAATTATTGCGCTTTCCAATGATAAAATATGCTAACTCCAAACGAAGAAAATTTATAGCAAGAGTAGCAACCGTTTTAGCAATTGCAGCCATGATTCCTGCAGGCTTTACTTTTGTTAATGTATTAAAAGAAAGCCAATTTAACAACGATGCCAAAAAATTTATAGCTAGAGAACTTGAAGCGCTCCCAAATAAAAATTATATAAAGAAAAACGCAGTTTTTACCTATAACCCTCAACTAGGGTCAAAAATAGAATTGACCTCTTTTGGATCTGACGAAATTCCACAAACAACAATCGATATTTTGCAACAACGGTTTTCAAATTATTCGGCACTTAACAATGCGAAATTAGAAGTAAATCAAGCAACAAATAGGGTAATTAATAATCTGGAGTACATGGAAGAACTGCGCTATCGCGATTCTTTGGATTTAATGTCACAACAACAAAAAATCATTTTTCTTGAAGATAAAGTAGCACAACTTTCTAAGCTGGAGAAAGATCAAATACCGTTTAAAGAAGTTTATGAAGAAGCGCAAGCGTTGTTTGATAAAATGTCTGAATTTACATATTCCAATGAAGTAACTACTAATTTTAAAACCGTAGATTCCTTAGCTGTATTTACTGTTAAATGGAATGATTCTTTGGCGACACCAACATCTATAGCTGATGATAATTTAAGATTGTCAAAATGGCTTAGGAAAAAACTCGAATTGGATACTTTATTGGTAAGAAATCGTCCAAAAATCAATTAGTGCCCTCAAGGTACATTTTACGCACTTTTTTAAACAGTTCCGAAGAATATACAAAATCGGTAACAGCTTTATTTTCGGTTTTAAAAATAGTGTCTTTTGAGCCTTCCCATTCTTTATGACCATGTTGTAAGAATATTATTTTTTCTCCAATTTCCATTACCGAATTCATGTCGTGGGAATTAATAACAGTCACTATTTGGTATTCGTCTGTAATCTCTTGAATAAGGTTATCTATAACAATAGCAGTTTTTGGATCTAGCCCAGAGTTGGGTTCATCACAAAACAAATATTTTGGATTATTTACAATGGCTCTAGCAATAGCAACACGTTTTTGCATACCACCTGAAGCTTCACTGGGCATTTTGTTATGAGCATCATCTAAATTAACACGTTTTAAAACCACATCGGCTCGATCTTCCATTTCGCTTTTACTCATTTTTGTAAACATGCGTAATGGGAACATAACATTCTCTTGTATAGTCATGGAATCAAATAAAGCACTGCCTTGAAAAACCATACCTATTTCTGCCCTCAAGTTTCTTTTTTGATTTTCTGATAATTTAGAATAAATTTTCCCATCATACGATATAGTGCCTTCATCATAAGGAAATAATCCTAAAAGACACTTTATAAAAACTGTTTTTCCCGAACCACTTTGTCCAATAACTAAACTCGTTTTGCCTTTTTCAAAATGCGCATCTAGGCCTTTTAAAATATGTGCATCTCCAAACCATTTATGTAAGCCCTTTACCTCTATCATTACCCTAAAAGCATATCAGTTAATATATAGTTTATTAAGATGATGACCACACTAGTCCACACAAACGATGTGGTACTTGCTTTACCAACCTCTAAAGCGCCACCTTTCATATAAAATCCATGAAATGATGGGATTGTAGCTAAAATAAATGCAAATACAAAAGTTTTAAGAAAAGAATAAGTCATATGGAAACCATCAAAATCCATTTGTATGCCAGTAATATAATCTTCAAGACTAGTATAGCCTCCGTAAACACATGCAGCCATTCCTCCTAAAATACCTAAAAACATTCCAATTGCTATAGCAAATGGATACAACATCATAGCAACAGTTTTAGGAAAAACTAAATAGTTTAAGGAGTTTATTCCCATAACTTCTAGTGCGTCAATCTGCTCTGTAACTCTCATGGTTCCTATGCTTGATGTAATAAACGAACCTACTTTACCAGCCATAATAATAGAAGTAAATGTTGGTGCAAACTCTAATATTACAGATTGTCTGGTGGCAAAACCTACTAAGTATTTTGGAATTAATGGATTGGTAATATTCAAAGCTGTTTGTATGGTAATAACACCACCAACAAAAAATGATATAAAAGCAACAATACCTAACGATCCAATAACAAGGTCATCAATATCTTTTAAAATTAAACCTTTCATAACCGACCACTTTGTAGGTTTACGAAACATTTCCTTTATCATTAAAAAATAAAGCCCAATATTACTTAAATATGTCATATTAAATTTTGTTACCGCTAAAGTAAAAAATACAATATTATTTAACGTCTAAACAACATAAGAATTATTAAAAAACGTATTTTTGATACTTTAGATTTAATTTAATTATGATGAAGAATTTCTTGTTATTTATTATATGTGTTACACTTAGTTTATCATGTTTGGCGCAAAAACAAACAACTAAAGGTGATAATACAAAAACTAAATTGGTTGTTGGTATTGTGGTAGATCAAATGCGTTATGAATATTTAACTAGATTTCAAAAAAGATTTGGGCAAGGCGGTTTTATGAGAATGGTCAATGATGGATATAACTGTAAAAACAACCATTATAATTATGTACCAACATATACAGGACCTGGACATGCGTCAATATTTACAGGAACTACACCAAAATATCACGGCGTAATAGCTAATGGTTGGTACGACAAAGAAACTAAAAAAAACGTGTACTGTGCAGGCGATGATTCAGTTACTTCAGTTGGAACAGAAAGTAACGCAGGACAAATGTCATCACATAGAATGAAAACAACAACCTTTGCTGATGAAAACAGGTTGTTTACCCAAATGAAAGGAAAAACTATTGGGATTTCAATTAAAGATAGAGGTGCAATTTTACCAGCTGGACATACGGCAAATGCAGCATATTGGTTTCAGGGTAAATTAGAAGGCAATTTTATTACAAGTACTCATTATATGAACGAATTACCAAATTGGGTAAAAACATATAATAAAAGTAATAGTGTCTCAAAATACATGAAAGTATGGAATACACTTTATGATATTTCAACATATGTTGAAAGTGGTAATGATTTAAATGAATTTGAAGGAGGTTTTGTAGGGAAAGAAACTGCAACATTCCCATACGATTTAAAAGCTCTAAGTGCCAAAAATGGAGGGTTCGATATTCTTAAATCGACACCTTTTGGGAATAGTATTGTGACAGATTTTGCTATAGCAGCTATAGATGGCGAACAATTGGGTCAAGATAATATTACAGATGTGCTTGCTGTAAGTTTTTCCAGTCCCGATTACATTGGTCATAATTTTGGAGTGAATTCTAAAGAAGTTCAAGACACATATATTCGTTTGGATAAAGATTTGGAACGCTTATTTAACGCTTTAGACACTAAAGTAGGTAAGGGAAATTACACAGTTTTTTTAACTGCAGATCATGGTGCTGTACATGTGCCTTCCTATTTAAAAAGCGTAAAAATACCAGCAGGTTATGTGAGTTCTACTCAAACTAAAGTGAAATTTAAAGCCTTTTTAAAGGAAAAGTATAATAACGATGAGTTAGTTGAAAGTGTAAGCAACAACCAAGTGTTTTTAAATAGAGAAAAAATTAAACAACTTGGTCTGGATTTGCATAAGGTACAAGATGCTATTGTTAATGAGATTATCAATTATAGAAATATCGATAAAGCTTATACTGCTTATGCAATGTCCAACACATCTTATAACAGCGGAATAGAAAAATTACTTCAAAACGGATTTAACCAAAAACGCTCAGGAGATGTAATTTATGTGTACGATCCAGCAACAATATCGTACAGTCTTACTGGATCTACCCATGGTAGCGGAATGAGTTACGATACACACGTACCATTGTTGTTTTATGGAAATGGAAT
>CALZKX010000335.1 GCA_945788155.1 uncultured Flavobacteriaceae bacterium | reverse complement strand
CACTTGCATTTGGGATATTGTGAAAATAATTGTCTAAGAAATCCAGTTCTTTCTCCACAGCTTTATCTAGCATGGATAGCGAACTGTCCCAGTATATAGTCGCTTTTTTTATCTCTAACCTTGGAGTTGTTGATTGGGCTTGAACTGGGGAGTACAGCAATAAAGTACTCATTAAAAGTGTATAAAAATATTTATGCATGATATGGGTTTTAATGTTTGGCATGATTTTTATAAAATTCAACTATAATATTTAGCATAACTTGTTACAATGTATAAATTAAGACATTAATGATAAATATAAAAACCATTATTGGAATTTAATTCCAACAATGGTTTTTATGGACATTATTCATTTTGATCAAAACAAACATAACAATTAGTACTAACAAAATTTTTGCATTCGCCTTGACAATTAGCTATGCAAGTATTATAATCATAGTATGGATAACAAGAACCCTCTCCACCATTAATACTTTGTTGTTCGTTTTTACTCAATAGTTGAGCACCTTTTAAATTTCGCAAATCTTTCATAATTAAAAATTTTAAATAATATATTTGCCGTGAACATTTTAAGACACTCACAGTTTGTGTCTGCCCATCGCGAAAGAGTATTTTTATTTGTTTAGTACATTTTTAAACTGATAAAAAAAACGTTCTATTAATCTAAGGTCATCAGTTACTATTTCAGCAGCACCTCTCATTTCTTGTTTAAAATCAATGGTTTTATTGTAAGATGTTATTAAGGTTTTTGGTAAACTAACGTCTATAAGATATTGTCCTTCGTTATTAGGGACAAGAGAGATGCTTTTTATAGCGCCTTGCAATGTTCCGAATTCGGTATCAGGATAATTTTCTAGCTTGATGTTAACTTGTTGACCAGTTTTTATTTTTCCAGAGTTTTGTGCTGGGGACTTTAATTTTGCGATAAACGCCGAATTTTCGTTAGGAATAATAGTAAAGACCAAATCGTCTTGGTTGACGGTTTGGTTAACATTCCAATAGTTTAAGAAAGATACTTTACCATTAATATTGGATTTTAATACATAGCGGTTCTCCCAGTCTTTGATGCTTTTTTTCAATTGGTTAAAAGACTGAATCACATTTTTAAGTAATACCATTTCTTCTTTTATGCGATTTATTTCTGATCCTTTGGAAGTTCTATGGGCATTGCTGATAGATTCTCTAATCTGAGAAATGGAAGATTCAAAATTCTTGTAATTACGTTGGGCTTGTGCGATTTCCAATTGTTTGTTCTCATAATCCTGAGTAGAAATAATCCCCTTTTCATACAATGTTTTACTGCGTTCTAAATCCTTTTGCTTAAATTCTAATTCTGTTTTATTTAAATCTCTTTGAGAGAGTAAACTGTTTAATCTTCTATTTAATTCAGAAATAGAGTATTGATTGGCATGCGCTTCATTTGAAAAGGGTTGAAATTTTGCATTGAGCTTATACTGTATATAACTATTTTCGAATAAAGCATATTGAGATTCTATATCGCCTAGAAAAAGAATTGGCAAATCATTAATTGGAAAATTAAAGGATTGGTTGTTTATTTTAATAGTATCAATAACTGACTTTAAAATGTAAACGTCTTTATAGTTTGCTGTGTTTTCAATTATCGCTAGGGGTTGATTTTTTTTAACTAAATTATTGTCATTCACTAAAACAGCTATAAGTACACCAGTAGTTTTTGCGAATTCTTTTTGAGGTGGTATTTGTGTGGTAATCATGGCTTCGGCAGAAATAATATCTGGATATCTCACAAACCATGAAATACCAAGAAGCATAACTATGAGTATCAACACCAATAGGTTTCCCCAACGTATCATCCAATTGGGAACAGCATTTAGTATTTCCTGTACGTCTTCGCTTCTTATTTGTATATTTTGTTTTGGCATATTATATTTTAGTTACAAAAATTTAAATGGTAAAATTGTTAGACGGTTTAAATTAATATATAGAGGCTTAAATTAAACCTCTATATATTTTATAAAACTATACCTCTACTCTAGGTAAGATAAATACAACAATCTCCTAGATTACTGTTAGGGTACTGGTTCCATACTACTCCTACAGAGGGATTAGGCATACACTGCTCATAAGTTTGGCTAGCTTTACATGCTTCACCACCATTAATTTGTTTTTGTTCAGCTTTGTTTAAAGCTTTTCCTAATTTTTGTAAATTTTTCATAATTAAAAATTTTAAATAATTGTTAAAAGCCTTGATCATTTAAAGACACTCAAGGTTTGTGTCTGCCCTTCGCGAAAGGATGTATTTAGTTTCCTAATTCTAATTGGTTTTTCACTAAATTGTAATAATCTCCTTTAAATTTGATAAGTTCTTTGTGGTTGCCTACTTCTACAATTTTTCCTTTATCTAGAACCACAATTTGATGTGCATTTTTAACAGTACTTAAACGATGAGCAATTACGACAGCTGTTTTGCCTGTAAAAAAAGTTTCTAGTCTTTCCATGATGACTTTTTCGTTTTTAGCATCAAGAGCGGAAGTAGCTTCGTCAAAAAATAAAAACTTGGGGTTTTTATAAACGGCTCTAGCTATTAATAAACGTTGCTTTTGCCCTGTACTTAATCCTGAACCTTCAGCTCCAATTTTGGTGTTTAGCCCAAGGGGTAATCCATCTATATAATCAGAGATATTTGCAATATCTATGGCATGAGCTAACTTTTTTGAGTCAACATAGTCTTCACCAACACCAATATTTTTAGCTATGGTATCATTAAAAATATAGCCTTCTTGCATAACCACGCCACAATAGTCTCTCCACATTTTTTGAGAGATATTATTAAGATTATGATTATTTATAGTAATCTCACCTTTGTCAATATCATAAAAACGCAACAGTAATTTCATTAAGGTTGTTTTGCCGCTACCACTTACGCCAACAATAGCTGTTGTTTTATTTGCTGGAAGGGTTAATGATAAATCTTTTAAAACAGGTTCCAAACCTCCAATATATCTAAATGAAATATTGCTTAGCTTTATAGAGGCGTTTTCTGGTATATTAGTGATTTTTTCATCTCCTGGGTTTTCTTCATCTTCCATATTATGAATTTCACCCAAACGATCTACAGAAATTTTAGCGTCCTGTACATCTCTCATAAAGCTTATAAGCTGTGTTATTGGACTGTTTAACTGACCTACGATGTAACTGATAGCCATCATCATCCCTAACGTAATATCACCATCTATAACAAGTTTAGCAGATAAAATAGTAATGAACATATTTTTCAGTTCATTTATGAAATTAGAACCAACACTTTGGGTTTGCTCTAGTGCTAAACTTTTTGTGGCGACTTTAAATAAACGTGCCTGTACATATTCCCAATTCCAACGCATACGTCGTTCGGCATTATGTAGCTTTATTTCCTGCATCCCATTAATAAGCTCAATTACTTTACTTTGCTCTTGACTTACTTCTGAAAATCGTTTATAATCAAGTGCTTTTCTACGTTTAAAAAAGAACAATACCCATGCTATGTATAGTAAACTCCCTAAAACAAAAACACTAAAAATTTGAAGACTGTAATATCCAAGAACAAAGCTGAAGACAACTAGATTAAACATTGAAAAAAGAATGGTTAAAGACGAGGTGGTTAAAATACGTTCAATACGTTTGTGGTCATTTATACGCTGTAGTAAATCTCCTGTCATGCGTACATCAAAATAGGAGATTGGTAATTTCATGAGTTTTATAAAAAAATCTGAAATTAAAGAAATGTTGATACGTGTACTTAAATGAAGAAGTATCCAGCTTCTAATAATCTCTAAACTGGCTTTACCAAGGAACAAAAATAACTGTGCAAAAAGAATAAGGTAAATAAAATTGAGATCTTGATTTGCAATACCAACATCTACAACGCTTTGTGTTAAAAACGGAAAGATAAGTTGTAATAAACTGCCAGCGAGAAGCCCTATAATTAACTGAACAACAAACTTCTTGTATTTAAAGAGGTATTTGAATATAAAATTGAAACCAAACTTTTCATCTTTATCAAAATCTGATTGGTAAAAACGTGGTGTTGGCTCTATTAATAGAGCGATACCTTCTTCGGTGTTTTCATCAGCATTATTACCAATCCAATGTTTAATAAATTCTTGTTTTGTGTAGGTTATTAATCCATGAGCAGGATCGGAGATATAAATAGTATTCTTTCTTATTTTATAGAGTACGACATAATGATTTTTATTCCAATGTACAATACAAGGCAAAGGTGCTTCTAATAGTTTTGTATAGGTAAGTTTAACTCCAAGAGAACGAAAGCCCATACTCTCGACTGCCTCGCTTAAACCTAATAAACTACTGCCTTCTCGTGTAGTTTCACTTAGCTTACGTAATTGTTGTGTGTTAATAGTTTTACCATAATGTTTGGCAATAATCTTAATACAGGTTGGACCGCAATCTTTGGCTTCTGTTTGTTGGGAATTTTGGCATTTTACAGAATAATAGTTAAATATTAAGTTTATAATGAGAATTTAAAACTAATCAAAAGCTGAGAAGGCCTAAGCGTATAGAGATTTTCGTTACTAAAAAACTGACCGTTATACACACTCACATAGTTTCTTGTATTTAATACGTTATTCCAAATTATCTTAGCATCAAGGTTATATTTTTTAAATGTAAATTGATAGCTAAAATTTAAAAAGTAGTTATTATTGTTACTCGTCCCAATATTATTATAATGCTCTGCATCGATATTAAAAATTTCATGATCACTTATATAAAAGAATGCTGCCATAGTATTCTCCCAATTTTTGACTTCACTAAATTGATTATCTGTAAAACGTAATTCAGATACTGTAATATTAGTGCTTCCACTCAGACTAAACCATTTTGTAATTTCTGATTCTATATTCAAATTATATTCTTGGCTTACATTTTTAAATGAACCAAAGTTGCCATTTACTATTTGTGGATTTTCGGAAAATGAAAATATACTACCAGCAGTAAAGGTTGTTTTCATTTTGCTTAAATATTTACTTATGCTAAAATTTATACTTTGAGCTGTGCTTTCATTATCTCGTTCAATACTCTCTATTATCAAAGACCCATTATCGGCTACTGAATTATTATAAAGTAAATTATTCTCATTTCTACTTAAAGAAAATGATATTCTCGCAAATATGGCTTTTAATACGTTTCTATAGTTGACATTTATTGAAGAAAAATATCTAACATCTTCACTGAGAATAGAATTATATCTCAATAAGCTCAAATAGTTTCTAAGCATATAACCATCAAACAAATTATCAATTTGACCAAATTTATTATCAATAGCTCCTCTAATATTCACTTTCCAATATGGGGAGAGTTTTTTAGTTATTGATAAATTAGGTTCGAAATTTAACCTTGTAATAGTCTGTTGCTGCCCTGAAATTCTATTTTTTGTTTTAAAATAACGCAAGTACAGAGGTGATTTCAGTACAATCGTCCATCTATTTTGTTCAAAATTCGAATAGTTGGTAATGAATACATTTGAATTGATTAATTGTAAGTTATTTTCAAAATCGGAACCAATTTCTGACTGATTTCCATTAACAGATTTAAATAAGTTAGATGTTAATTGTTGGTTTTTATATGCAAACCCTACTTTAGGTGAAATTGAAAAATCTCCCAGTTTCTTTGTAAAACCAACGGTATTTTCGGAAAAAAAAGTTGACAATCCAGTACGTTGCTTTTTGTTTTCAAATCCTTCTCCTGCATTTAATAGATTTTCGAACTGTCCAGGAAAAATAATTAATTCTTGGTCAGTTTTAGTGTAACCAGAAATAGAATTTAACGTTAACAATTGTTTACCTATGGGTTTTATTATTTTAAGATCATTGGTCAATATGAGATATGGATTTGAAAGTTCTTGAAGAACATTTAAGCTATCATTAACAACAGAACCTCTTTGACTGTCCCAAAATATTTTAGCAGCAAACGAATTTCGAAAATAACTTTTAGACAGATTTTTTTCTATAGTAAACTTAGTGTTTAAAGAATTCAAAAATGTTAAATTTTCTACTTTTTCCTTGAACGCTATAGTATCATTGTCAGCTATATAAATTGTGTTTCTTTCACCATTATCTAAACGAGTACCATTTAAATATGATAGGTTTATTTTAATGTCAGTCTTATTCTTTAAACGCTCTAAGTAATTGATGTTACCAAAGTGGTCATTATTATCTAACCATCGTCGACCTTCAAATGGTGGTATAGATAATCCTTGAAGTGAGAGAAAGTTCTTTTTTGATACGCTAAATCCCTGAACCTGATTGTCTGTTGTTGAGAAGTCATTATTATTTCTGGCTAAATCATCTCCAGTATTATTATATTGATAGCTAAACAGTGCTTGACTTTTCTTAGTGAAAATTAAAGGTGTTATATTGGTTTTGAATAAAATTGGACTTAAACCACCACCAATATCAGCAACTCCTGTTACGGAAACATTATTTATTAATTTAATATTTAATGAGGTTCTATCTGAAAACACTAAACTATCCAATACCTTGATAGGTTGATGATTTTCTAAAACCTGGACCTTACTTACATCATTAGCTGATATGTTTTCATTTGCTAAATTGTAGCGTCCCTCCAACATATCCATTCCTTCGATGTAATATTTTTCTATTGGATTTCCCATATATAATATCTGTCCGTTAGGCAAGACTTCTATGCCTGGCATTTTCTTCAGAACATCTGCTATCGACCTATCTTTTTGATCTTTAAAAGCAGATACAGAATAGCTTAGTGTATCTCCTTTTTTCTTAATAACCTCAGATTTAACTAATACTTCTTTTAATTCTTCTGGTGATTCCTCTAATACTATGCTTAAATTTTGAGTCTCATTTTCAATGTTTTTGGTAAAAACCTTATACCCTAAGTGAGAGATACTGATAACAAGGTCTAAAACATCAGATTCTACAGTAATTAAAAATTTGCCTTTAGAGTCTGTTACAGCGTAGTTTAAAATTGCATTTGAATTTTGATTTTTAATGCTTACGGTTGCACGAATAAGTGGATTACCATTATTGTTCTTAACGTGACCCTCAATCAAATTTTGACCATAACTCAGAGGGATAGTGAACAATAAGATTATTAATAAAAGACTAAGTCGAGGCATAAAAGGGAATCAATTTTTTTCAATACGGTTATTTTCTTTCGCCAAGAGTTCAGTAAAAGACTTAATATACTTTTGATGTGTTTTAGGAGAGATTATTATGTTTGGATTATTAACATACGAAAAAGGATCTCTTCTATATCTATTATATACTTCTTTAAGTTCTTCTTTTGTTGTAATAATGTAATGTTTAAAATTAGTTTTAAAAGGAACTTTAGGTTCGAGTTTTTCAAAGGATTTTAGTTTAAAAACATAATGGTTTTCAGAATCTGTAATCTCTAAAATTAACCCAGGTAATCCGTTAAATTTAAAAGGTCCATCAGATATAGGAATATCTAAAGTAAACCAAGCAATATAATCACGACCAGAATAGGTCATTGTAGCTTTTTGTGCATTATAATCTTTTATAACTTTAGTTTCCTGATGTAGCTTCCATTCAAATAGATCTATTTTTTGCTTATAATAAAAGAAGTCGTCAACAATTTGCAATGTATAGGCTAAAAAATCTTGCTTAAAGTTTTTTATTATCACATATTGAAAATCGGTAATAGATGTCTTAGATGTATGAGCCGAGTTACCCTTAATAACTACGGTATTACCAATAAGCTTGGCTCTACTTGAGTACGAGGAGATATCATTTCCTAAGAAAAGCACCATATCTTCAGATTTTTTATTATCTAAATCTGTAGAATCTAAACTATATGTTAATTCATAAGTTACTTTATAATTAAAATCAGTTGTGGTTTTTTTTTGTGCACATACTGTAGCATTCCATATTAAAAAAATCAGAATAAGTATTTTTTTTTCAAACATTTTACTAAAATTTATTGATACAATTAAATAATAAAACGGCCATTTTGTTAAATGACCGTTATTAACTATGAAATTATTGCATGTTACCAGAACATGTAGCACCTCTACCACCACAAGCGACACCTGCTCCTTCAAGAGCATCACCTATGCTGTTTGCATTGACTGCAAATGTAAATTGCTCCCAAGCTCCACCAGTAAAACCACAATAACAAGTAAAATCAGCCCCACCATTAATAGATTGTTGTTCTTTTTTGCTCAATAGTTGAGCACCTTTTAAATTTTGCAAATTTTTCATAATTAAAAATTTTAAATAATATATTTGCTGTGAACATTTTAAGACACTCACAGTTTGTGTCTGTCCCTTTATAAGAGGATGCTTTTTAGAGCCAAGTGTACATTAACCTGTTTTTTTGTTCAGTTTAAAAATCAAATCATTACTTTCCCCAACATTTGTTTGCCTTTGATGTTGTTTAATATCAACACCTTTATTGTTTTGGTCTCATTGGCTTTTCCATAGTTTTTATAAACCGTGTATTTTAATGCCACAGGCGTTTTCTTGCCTTGTAGTTTAGGCTCTACATTAATCAGCCATTCGCCCTTTTCGGCATCGATTAACAAAAACTCTTCGGTATTAAAGCCTTGTGTGCTTTCGTTTTGCAAACGTGCTGCATTTTCGGCATTGGTGTGCGACCACGTGAAAAACTTTTTCTGTGGGTTTACAAACTGTAAGTCAAACCCTGCCATTCTATCATTCCACTCAAACACAATACGAACATCATTGTTAATGCCTTTAATGTTTAAGTATTTACTGGGTATTTTACTTAAAGTTAGTTCTTTTTTATGTAACAAAATTAAATGTTTCATTTCATTGATAAT